>CAZNWT010000002.1:0-131332 GCA_964576795.1 uncultured Victivallales bacterium | reverse complement strand
CCTTTTGGGCACTTTTTGGCCGATTTTACAACATGCCTGCGAAACTCGGGCTAGTCTCCGTGAGCCGTGGGACTAATCTGCTGCTCGATGTTGGACCAGACAAACATGGGTTGATACCCAGCAACTTTGTTGACGCACTGACTCGCCTGCGCACAAATATTGAAGCTTTTGCTTGTGAAGAATCGCCTGCCTAGAAGTCCAGCATTGGTAAACAGAGCCGAACAAGCGAGATGCACGCGACGGCTTACAGCCGCACGCGATCCGCAACGTTATACTAGAAAAAAACTAAAATAGAAAGCCAAGGGAATTGTTGAGTTGAAGATTGTAATAAGATGAGTCATTTATATAAAGATTTGATTATTAGATTTCATCAAAAAAGAATGCTGTTATGAAGAAAGAAAGTAAAAGGAACTCACAAGATAGAGCTGTCTGCGCAATTTGGCAGCAACCGAGAATGGTGGTTGCGTTGGCTGCATTGATGTTTGGACTCTCGGTTTCGGCTTACGGACAAAAAGCTGCAGGAGACGGCATGGGATTTGCCGGAGCCTATGCTCCCAGCAAACACTGGAAGCCACCCACCGATCAGCTCGCTTTAAAAAAGCTCAATCAGTTTCAGGATCTCAAGTTTGGGTTTTTCATTCACTGGGGGCCGCAAACCCAGTGGGGAGTGGGTCATTCTTGGATGCTTTGTGGCGAATCCTGGTGCGCCCAACCTGCTGCTTATGAAGAGAAGGACTATCCAACCTTCAGAAAAGCCTACAGGGACCTGTATAAAACCTTCAACCCCGTGAAGTTCAATCCTCAGGGTTTTGCCAATCTTGCCGAAGCTGCAGGAACGAAATATCTGGTATTTGTCACCAAGCACCATGACGGATTTTGTAACTGGGATACGAAGACGACGGATTACAAGATCACATCTAAGGAATGCGCCTATAGCACCAACCCGAATGCCGATATCACAAAGCAACTCTTTGATGCCTTTCGCAAAAAGGACTTTTGGATAGGCGCTTACTTTTCCAAAGCTGATTGGGATGTGCCTTACTACTGGTCTCCGAAATTTCCTGTAGCCCAAACAAGAAACCCGAACTACAGCCCCAGGAAGCACCCGATAGTCTGGAATAAATTCAAGGATTTCACCTGGGCGCAGATCAGAGAATTGATGACTGATTACGGCCCGATCGACATCCTCTGGCTCGACGGTGGCCAGGTCAAACCCCCTAGGCAGAATATTGACATGCCAGGCATCGCCCGCATGGCGCGCAAACTGCAGCCGGGCCTACTCATGGTTGATCGCACCGTCGGCCGTGGTAACGAAGACTTTCTCACTCCAGAAGGAAAGCATCACATGCCAACGGGTTATAGGCCTTACGTTTGGGAAGCCTGCATAACGTTGGGGGGTGGATGGTGCTGGAACAAGGGTAGTTCCTACCTCAGCTCAGGAGAAGTTATCCGCTATCTGGTGAAAGCCGTGGCGCGCAATGGCAACCTACTGCTTGATGTTGGCCCCGATGCTCAGGGCGTATTTGATCAAGAGCCCGTCACCACGCTGAAGGAGGTCGGTAACTGGCTCAAAGTCAACGGCGAAGCCATTTATGTAACGCGGCCGATCGCGCCCTACGAGCTTGGTAATGTATTCTTCACCCGCAAGCCGGACGGCACCGTTTACGCCATCGCCCTCAACGAAAAAGATGGCGACCCCATACCCGCCAGCGTGACCCTGCCAGCCAGCCTGACTAAGGGCGCGAAGGCGATCACCCTAGTGGGCGGCGATGGTAATGCGTTGAAATTCAAGGCCGAAGAAAATGGTACGACCGAAGTTACCATGCCCATTGGCGTCAAGCTTCTGGGCACGAACGCTTGGACGCTAAAAATTTCCAAGTGACAAAACCCTTAGAGGAGCATCAGAAATGACACTAGCACTGAGAGCAGGCCTGATCATTGTCGGCTTGACGATGTCCTCAATCGCGGAATTAGCCGCCAATCCATGGCCCGCAGAAACGAACACCGCTGCCGTAAAGCTCACCTCGGTAGATTCCGAGTTCAACGATAATAATATGAGCGGAGCTTTCTGGAACCCTAAGATGCGTACTCTCTGGCTCGCAAACAACTATGGCCGCTTCTTTGCGCTAGTCGAGGACGACACAGGCAGTTTCCAAGTGGCCACCAACAGAAACGGAACCAAGGCAAAGTGGCGTCCTGGCGGAGATCTGGAGGGTATTTGTCAGGCGGATTTCACTCAGGCCATTGTTTATCTGCTGAACGAAAATGGCTGGATACACGAATACGATGTCTCGAACTACGGCGTGGTGGCACAGAACAGGTGCTGGGACATTCGCGCACAGTGCCCGGAAGTGGGTGGCACCGGACCCGAGGGCATCACGTTTGTACCCGACAAGTGGCTTCGCCGCCAGGGGTTCCGGGCCGCGAACGGCGCTCTTTACACCAGCACCAACGGCATGAGCGGGTTGATGTTCGTCGGGCATCAGTCTGGCGGCTATGTTCATGTCTTTGATTTGAACCGTACGAATGACAGCTACGGATATGTGGGCCGGTACAAAACCGGACAGAAGGAAACAGCCAGTCTCGAATTTGATCGGTCAACGGGGAAACTGTACATATGGCACAACACTGGCGCCAACTATCTGGAAGTGACTAGACTCAATTCGTATGTTGACGGAAGCGACAGGCGGCTGCGCCAAATCATCGAGTATACAGGGCCTCGCAAGGGCAACCTTGAAGGATTTGCTCTTACCCCGACCTCGGAACCAAACAACTGGTGTTTCATCACAGACGACAATAACTCAAACGGTGAAGCGATCACATGGTATCGACAGTTCAAACCCATGGAGATTCAAACGTTGAACAGATAACAAAGGTAAAGACAACCAATGACACAACATGAAAATATCGCTTATACTTCTAAAACAAGCACTGAAAGCATGCCATACACTTCCCGATCACCAGACGAAGCGAAGATCTGGCAAAGAGACGTACGGCTAAGGCTATTCAATCTTCTCAAGATGACCGACTTGGTCACGGGAGACACGCCATTTCCATTTTTTGCAAAAACGCTTTCCACCAAAAAGGAAGAAGGATATGTAGTTCACGAGATCGAAATCAACGCCACTCCGGGCCGACGTATGAACATAGTGCTGACTGTACCGGCGGATCGCAATGGGCCTTTCCCCGCTATCGTTCTGGTTTCCGGCCATGGTGGGTCACGCCATACCTCTTATGAGGCCGACAACGGGTATCACCGCATCGGCCATATTCTTGCGAAAAAGGGCTATGTCACAGCGTCCACAGAGGTCGGCCAGCACGAGGTCTATGAAAAGGACCGCACTTTGGTAGGCGAGCGTCTCTGGTCCCTGATGCGCTGCGTCGATTTTCTGGCGGCGCAAAAAGAGGTGGATGCCAGGCGTATCGGCAGCGCCGGAATATCTCTTGGAGGGGAGATGGTGATGTGGCTCGGTGCAATGGACCAGCGGGTGCGAGCTAATATCGTTTCAGGTTTCCTGACCAAGATGGATCAGATGGAAGAGAATCACTGCATGTGCTGGAAGTTCTCAGGATTGAGGGAACTAGTTGAGTTCACAGATATTTACTCACTGATCGCGCCCAGAGCTTTGCTTTGTCAAAATGGTCTTGATGAACATCTTTCACAGTTCCCCCCTTCCCTTGCGCTCGAGGCTATACAGGATATTGGGACAATTTATGCCGATTTCGAGAAACAGCAGAACGTGACACTCATCGCGCACAAAGGAGGTCACGAGTTTCATGTGCCTAGCGTGATAGGGTTCTTCGAGCAGTACCTGAATGATCGTAACAACGTGGCCCAACCCTAAGTTCAAGCAGACGCGGACAAGCGGGATGGCAAGACATGCTGCAGGACCCAACGCAGAACTTCCATGGGAACAAGATGCCAGAGAAGAATTGCCGCGCAGCGGCTTAGTTCAACAATCGGATGGAGCAGTTACTCAGGAATCCGAGCCGAGCGCGACTCCCCGAGAAGCTCATCCGTGAACGTTGGGTCCCGGAGAAATCATGACAAAAACGATAATTGCGAGCCTCGGAATCTGTTTCTTAAGCATATGGGGTGGAGGCAAAGCCCACGCGGACAATGACGGAAAGGATTGGATGACGATGACTTCTGTAGACGACGTTTGCAACAAGTATCCCAAGAGGATGCAAGAATTGCTTGGGGCACTCAATCTCGACGCCCCGGGTCTTGAGAATGTAAAACAGGCCTTTCATAAGAGCGCACTATCTGAGGCATGTGAAGCACTTCTGAAGTATTACCAAAACAGCAAATCAGGAGCTGGGCTACGGCAAGAGGCGGTCGCTCCCGGAAAAGCGCAAGACCAGGCGGCTGACGCTGCGTGTGAAGACCGGCTTACATTTTACGAACAGACCTCGCTCGTACCCCGTCGCGCTGATGGACGGCTTCAATGGGACCATAAGGGCCCGTCCAATGACATGGAATGGGCCTGGGCGCTGAATCGCCATTTTTACCTGGGAAAGCTCCTGGCCGCTTACCAGCGTACCGGCAATCCCAGGTACGTTGAAAAGATAGACACAGATCTGCGAGATTGGATCATCAGCAGTCTGCCCTATCCCAAGAAGAAAAGCAGTTCGGCAATGTGGCGCGGGCTGGAAGCCAGCTTTCGTGTCAAGATTTGGGCCAAGGTCTTCTACGGACTTCAGGAGCATGAGAAGTTCAGTAACGCCACGCGTTTGCTGCTATTAAGCAGTCTGCCCGAACACGCACACTACCTGCGCCACTTTCATGGTCGCGGTAATTGGGCAACCATGGAGCTGTCGGCTTTGGCCATGGTCGCTGTGGCATGGCCAGAATTCAAAGACGCTTCGGTCTGGCTTGAGTACGCCAAGTTACACTTGGGCCGCGAGTTGAAGAGCCAGGTCTATCCCGATGGGGTGCAGACGGAACTGACATCCCACTATCATAGGGTTGCGCTCTCCAATTTTGAGCAGTTCGCAAAAATCTACCGAGAAGCAAAGAAACCGTTGCCTAAGGAGTTTGAGGAATGCTTGCAGCGTATGTGGAACTACCTAGCTGCAACTATACGACCCGACGGCTTTGGACTTCTCAACAATGACTCAGACCGAGATTTCAATCGAACCCGGGTAATAAGCGCAGCCACCACCTACGGCCGGGACGACTGGCGCTTCATCGCCAGCAACGGACGAGAGGGACAGTTGCCCAAAGGAAAACCATCCGTCCTCTTTCCCTGGGCAGGACATCTGATCATGCGCAGCGGCTACGACGCTGAGGCGCAGTGGGCTTTCTTTGATATCGGTCCCTGGGGTTCCGGACACCAGCACAATGACAAGCTTCACATATCCGTATCAGCCTACGGTCGGGATTTGCTTGTGGATAGCGGGCGGTTCGCCTACCAGGGCGCATTGGCCAACAGGTTCAGAAACGCCTACGCGTTGCACTCCGCCGGTCACAACGTAATTCTTGTCGATGACCATGGACAGAAGCCAGGGCCAAGGTCGGCGGAGAGCCCACTCGCTAAGGAAAGTTGGAGAATTGAAAAGGACTTTGACTATGCGCGTGGTTCATTCGACCAATTCAGCAACATTGACGGGAACGTGAAGCACACACGGGCTGTATTTTACGTACGGGGTGCATTCTGGATCGTTCTCGATCGCATTGAGACCGATCGCCCTCGGAAGCTACAGGCTCTTTGGCACTGGCATCCCCATTGCACGGTTGTGGTACGTGATGGACGAGTTCTCTCAACAGACCCAGACAAAGGGAACTTGGGAATTATACCCATTGGGGACATTGCGTGGAACGTCAACGTGGTGAAAGGACAGGACAAACCCCGTCTCCAAGGCTGGTACAGCGAGAAGTACAACCAAGCCGAACCAAGTCCCTCTGCGGTTTTCTCAGCTAAGATCGACGGCAGCACCACTTTTGCATGGCTTCTATTTCCGGCAACAGATCAGGTTCCTCACATTGGCACATCAATCATATCTCAAGACAATGACCATATGACCGTTCGTGTTGTTGACGGACAAAAGAACCGATTCGATATTGTCGTGCCACTGACAAGTGAACGGGAAGCAGTCATCAAGTATTCTGGAACAAGGTGAGTTAACAGAATTCTCAAGCTTATCGGCAACAGACCGTCGAAAGCTCAAGATAAACGTCATAGGGTCTGGGCAAGGGACAGCATATGAAAAAGACGCAAATCACACTCCATACAAGATTCAGAATTGCTCCGGTTGATCCGCGCATCTTTGGGGGCTTTCTTGAGCACATGGGTCGTGCCGTTTACGAGGGGGTCTATGATCCCGACAGTTCGCACGCTGATGCCGATGGATACAGGGCGGATGTCCTCGGCGCTCTGCAACTGCTTGACATGACGGCGATGCGCTATCCAGGCGGCAACTTCGCATCAGGTTACCACTGGAAGGACGGTATCGGTCCTCGTAACCAACGTCCAACTGTGCGGGAACTGGCGTGGCAAAGCATTGAGACAAATCAGTTCGGAACGGACGAATACATCCATTTGTGCCGAAAGATGGGCTGGACGCCCATGCTGACCGTTAACCTTGGCACCGGAACCCCAGAAGAAGCCCGCAACTGGGTGGAGTACTGCAATAGCGCCGCCGGCACACGGTACGCAAACATGCGCGTGTTCAACGGCAACGCAAAACCGCATGGGGTGAAACTCTGGTGCCTTGGAAATGAGATGGACGGCCCTTGGCAGCTCGGGCATGTTCCCGCCGACCAGTACGCAATTCGCGCGCAGCAGGCCGCAAAGATGATGAATGATACCGACTCCACCCTTGAGTTAGTCGCTTGTGGATCATGCGGCATCGGAATGGAAAGCTACATGGACTGGGACAGACAAGTGCTGGAACATCTTGGTGATCTCGCTGACTATATCAGCCTGCATAGGTATGTCGGCAATCCTAACGACGACACATCGGACTATCTTGCCGTTACAGCATCAATAGACCGACAGATCGAAGAAATGGATGCAGCGTGCCGATTCGTCCAGGCCCAACGCCGAAGTAAGAAGCGCGCATACCTTTGCTTTGACGAATGGAACATATGGTACAAGAACCACGAATCAGACGGTCACGGCAAGGTAGCTCCTCATCTTATCGAAGAAGTCTACAACCTCGAAGATGCGCTAGTTGTTGCCGGATTCCTGCACAGCTTTGTTCGCCATGCGGATGTGGTCAAAATAGCCAATCTTGCCCAGATTGTTAATGTAATTGCTCCGATTCTTACCAATAAAGACAACATGCTGATACAAAGCATTTTTTATCCGTTCGAAATGTTCTCAAAACGACGCAAGGGCGTTGCCCTTCAACTTTCGGTGGATGGCCCAAGTTACGAAGGCAGCACAAATGGCTGCGTTCACTACGTCGATGCGAGTGCCATACTGGACGAGAGCAAGCTCCATGTGTTTCTCACCAATCGTAGCATTGATGAATTGGCTGATGTATGCGTGAGCCTCGCCGACGCTTCGATTGTCTCCTGTCAAAACGCGGAGGTGCTTTACGGACCAGACGCCAAGGCGGCGAATACCCTCGAAAATCGCACAGTTGTCAGAGCAGAAAGCTTTGACTCTATCGATGTTCGTAACGGTGAAGCACACTGCCATCTACCGGCGTTGTGCTTTGCTGCAATGACGTTTAAACTGGGGTAAGACAATACCCAAGAAGATCCACCTGACAAGAATTCTTCCGTCCCTTTCGTTGTTAGCCTTCAATAGTAGCTCACCACTTTAGAGCCTCAAATAAGTAATAGCCTTTACATGTCTATCACGTCTCGACAATCGACAACCAATGATTGACGTAAAGCAGAGCTTGTGATCGTATTTTGTGCATGGCAAAATATTGTTGAGTGTCGAGATGTGACTCCCCTTTTTTGTCTAATACATATGTTCGGCAGCAAGAAATCAGATTCATGGCACAGAAGAATACATATGACGTGATAGTGTGCGGAGGAGGACCGGCCGGCATTGCCGCATCCATTGTTGCAGGCCACCTCGGCGCTCGCGTGCTTCTCCTCGAACGGTACGGTCGCCTTGGAGGCATGGCGACGTCTGGACTCGTGCAACCCATCATGGGGTCGGTGGAGTCTACATTCGTTTCGTCCCTACTCGCCAAGTTGGGAGGAAGACATGTCGACTTCGAACGCTTTGACATACTGGCGGCGCAGCAGGTGATCGAATCAGGTGCAGAGATTCTCCTGCACAGCATCGTGACCGCTACGCGCATGAATGGTCAACAGGTAATCGGCGTATCCTGCGCGACCAAGAAAGGACCAGTTGAATTCCTTGGCAAGGTCTTTGTTGACGCCACCGGAGACGGTGACGTCGGTTTCATGGCCGGCGCGGAATTCGAGCAGGGACGTCCCGGTGACGGCCTGATGCAGCCGGCTACCATCATGTTTCGTGTCTCCGGCGTGGACGAAAGTCGCGCCCTCCACTGCGGCTCCGAAGAGCAGGCCATGACCCTTCTCGTAGGCGGCAAGACGTGGCAAACAATTGCTCTTGAGGCACAAGACGCCGGGGTGTTGCCGGAGACGATTGGCGTGGTCCGCGCCTATGCCACGCATCGTATCGCGTCATGGCAATAGCCATGGCGACAGGCGCGGCCGCAGGGGCGGCTGCCGTCTTGGCTCAGATGGAAGGAGTGCAACCACGAATGCTCGATGCACGAAAGGTCCAAAATGCCCTTGCCGAACAAATGCATGCAGAAGCGACTTCGGAATCTGCGCAAAGCGCGGCTTCCGAAGCGTCTGATGCATAGCGTTCTGTGAAGGCGGATATGACGTCTTGACGTTGTAGCGCTGTGACGTTATCATGGTTTGAACAATGGAGGTGGAACATGAGCACGCTGACCAAACGAGCAACAGTCTATCTTGACCCGGTACTACACAAGGCGCTACGCCTTCAGTCAGTGGAGACGTCGCGCTCCGTTTCGGCGCTCGTCAATGATGCCGTGCGAGACGAACTGGCGGAAGATGCCAGCGACCTCGCGGCGTTTGAGGAGCGGAAGAACGAGCCGACGGTCGAGTTCGATGCCTTTGTGAAGGGACTAAAGCTCGATGGCATCATATAAGCTTATCGTAAAGCAATCGGTCTCGAAAGATCTTAAGAAGATCCCGAAGAAGGACGTAAAGCGAATTCTCACGGCCATCAAGGCTCTTGCAAGAGTTCCCTGGCCACCACAGTCAAAGAAGCTCTCCGGCCAAGAACGATATCGCCTGCGACAGGGAAGTTATCGCATTCTCTACACCATTGAGGATGACAAACTTATCATCTGTGTCGTCAAAGTCGGTAACCGACGAGACGTGTACAAATAATGAGAATCAAAGCGCTAGAGGTTCACACATCGGCACATATATGAAGGAGAAATGAACAATGAGCGGATTCAACGGTCTCGGCCTTAATCTGGGGAACTTGTCGCGACTTTCAGATGCGCAGACGAGGTCGATCAGCGCTGAGAATGTTACAGGCGAAAAGGGCAAAGGCGCCATGGCCAGCGAGGGTACAGGTGCGGCATGCGCCAGAGATATGGGCAAAGGGTGGAAAGTCAGTCCCTCAATCAATATTGAACCTGGCGAAACCGCTGTTCTTGCAGAGATAGAAGGCAGTGGCGCGATTCAGAGCATGTGGCTGACCGGCTACACCGGCCGAGATTTTATTCTTAGGATCTATTGGGACAACCAGGAGCATCCGTCTGTCGAAGTACCACTGCCAGATTTCTTTGCGTTGCCTTGGGGCGCAACATATATGGATGATGGCAAAGAGAAATCTGTGGCCGTGAACTCTCAACCCGTGGTAGTCGCACCGAAGAGTGGGCTTAATTGCTTTTGGGAAATGCCGTTTCGCAAGCATTGCAGAATCACGCTACAGAACATCCATCCGAATAGTGCACAGGTCTGCTATTATCAGATCAACTACGTCTTCACAGACGTAACAGAGGACTGCGCGTATTTCCATGCACAGTACCGCCGCACGAATCCTTTACCATACAAGCAGGCGTACACCATCGTGAACAACGTCACCGGCACGGGTCATTACGTCGGGACATCAATGGGCTGGGGTATCAACAACAATGGCTGGTGGGGCGAGGGCGAAATCAAGTTCTACCTCGATGGAGATACTGAATTCCCGACCATTTGTGGTACAGGAACTGAAGACTATTTCGGCGGATCATACAACTGGGACGTCGCCGGCGAGTACCAGATCTACAGCACTCCTTTCCTTGGAATGCACCAGGTCATAAGACCGGACGGTCTCTACAATGCACAACATCGACAATCCATGTATCGCTGGCATATCATGGATCCGATTCGCTTTCAGAAGGAACTGAGCGTTACGATTCAAGCCTTGGGCTGGCGCAGTGAGGGACGATACTATCCTGGACAGCATGACATTTGCTCTGTCGCCTACTGGTATCAGACCTTGCCCTCTGCCCCCTTTCCGCAGCTACCTGATCGTGATGGATTAGAAATCGTATAGAGAATTTTCGAACCAAGCACTGAAGGCGACGGTCCAAAACCCGCGCCTTAGCGCAGACGTTGTGCAAGCAATATGGAGATAATGGAATGACAAAGATCATGTTGATAGGAGATTCAATCCGATTGGGCTATCAAGCCAAGGTCGCCGCCTTGCTTGCGGACGAGGCCACATTGACAGGGCCAGATGACAATTGCCGCTTCTCCGCCTATACACTCTTCAATCTTTCGGCATGGGTGCCCGATGATGACTTCGACGTCATTCAATGGAACAATGGGCAGTGGGACACTTGTCATATGCCTGACGGCAGGATCCATACCCCTTTGGCAAACTATCTGGAAATTCAGGAACGCATTGCCACCATCCTCCTGAAGAAGACAAAGCGGCTGGTTTTCGCAACCACCACACCCGTCTGGCCTGAGCAATTCAAAAGTTCATCTATTCACCCACGACGCAACGACGACATCAGCGAGTACAACCAAGCAGCAGTCGATCTGGTTAGTGTCCTCGGCATCGAGATTAACGACTTGCATTCACCCATTGCCAAGGATGTGAAGCGATACATATCGGAAGATATGGTCCACCTTACTGAAGCAGGATGCGATCTGTGCGCCAGACGCATCGCTGCAAGAATTCAAAACCGAGGCGACTGAAGGCACTTTCACCCTGAAATCTGCCTTGATAGCGCTGAAGCCTACATCTTTGGCATTAGTAATGCGATCAACTGCTGGATTCACAACATCGAATCGGATTTCTGACTGCGGGCCCATGTATCAACTAACACAAGCCGGTCTATGTGAACCTTTTCGAGGGTTTTGCGAAAAAGAAAATGATAGAATATGAAATACAACAAATAGAAAGCGCAAGACCGTTGATAGTAAGCATATTCATTGTTATGTTTTCCTCGAAAGCACATACCTTCCAGTCAGTGAAAGCCCCCCCCCATGACAAGCACATACCTTCCAACCAGTGAAATGACAAAACCCGTGACATACGTGAATGGTTCGCTAGATAACGGGATAATTTCAGTTCTATTTGATTATAAAAGGGGCATCTTCTCTATCCATGACACACGCACGAAGGAAATTTTGCTCTCAAATGCACAGTTTGGGTTGCCTTCAGGGGAGATGGCGCAAGACATCAAGCTGCTAAAAGCAGAAGATGTGCAGAACAATCTGGGCACCGGTAAACGTCTAGTTCTTGAAGTGTATGACTGGAATCTACTTCGCTATGGTTCGTTTCAGGCTAGCGGCGCGTCTCCCGCACAACACCTGTTTACCTATACCCTTTATGAAAACAATCCCGCCTTGGTATTCGGTTTCGGATTAAAAACCCCTGATTATCTCAAGATGCGGTTAATGAAGAGTCAGCCACTGGCAAGGGGGGAACTCTTTGGTGGGCGTGAGATGACAGACCCTCTTACGCTCAACGGCGCAGCAGGAGGGGAGCCAACCCTTGTGAAACCGGGGCTTTCGCGTATCTCTGCCAATAGTTTGATGCTAACAGCTTTAATCGATAAGCATCGCTGCACCGTTGTCTGGGGTGGCCTGGTCCAAAGCGAGTTTGCTAAGATCGCCGCCCTTCGGGACGGCTCGCTCTCATTTTTTGCTGAGGATCCTGTGGGTAGACTGGTGGATGAAGACCAAACTTATTTGTCAGCAGACACTTTTTATCTGGACGTCTACACCCACGAACCCTTCGATGCGTTGGAGCGTTATGGATTGGCCATGCAGCAGGCAAACAAAGCGAGCCCTAACGTTTACGACTTTCCCGTGCTCTGCGGGTGGAGTGTCGGTAGCGTGAGTAAACTTCCCAATGTTAACACCTCACCCAAACTGGTGGAACAACTCGAGCACGCCAACCAGTGCGGACTGACCCGGCACACAAAGGTTGCGCTCCGCCTTGAACCGGACAAGTATCATTTCGACACCGAGCAGGGATGGTGGGACGACGCCCACATGCGTAAATTCGGGCACCTGCGTCCACCATACGAATCCATTGCCAAATGGAGCGAGGCCATGGTCAACAGCAACGGGATCCCCTATATCTACATGCAGTTGGGTATGCCTTCCGACGACTTTGTTCGGAAATACCCACAATACATGCTCTTCAACGACGGCTCCGAAGTTGACAAGATTAAACCAAACATGAAAAAAGGGCAAAAACATCCACATCATCAGCCGTATGTAACCTACGACTACACGGACAAGGAATTCTCACAGCACTTCATCAAGGCCTGGACGAAGCTCCGTCAAGACGGGGTCCGTGGGGTCAAGGTCGATTATCCCGCCACTGCTTGGCGTCCGGAAGGAGGCTTTGACGACCGCTACGCTACCTGCAATGCCGCCTACCGTCGCGCCTTTCGGCTGCTACGCGAAGCAATGGGAAAAGACGGTCTTATTGATGAACGAAACATCGGAGAGTCCGGGCGCCCCTGCTTGGATATGACCGCGGGGCTGGTTGACACACAGCGAACATGGACCGACTCCAACAAGTTCGTGCCGGAAATGATCTCGCGAAGCGGCCTGCGCTGGTATAAGAACCGGACGGTGTTCAACTATTACTCCGACACCAAGGCCGTGCACGGTCTGAGCGAGGGCGTACTGCAGTCGATGATCACGATGAACTTCCTGACCAGTGGTCGCCTTGATCTATCCACATCCTTCTCCTTCTTTACCCCTGAAATTACCCGGATCGTATCCCGCAGCTACCCTCACTATCGGGAATTGAAGACGGCGCGTCCACTCGATGCCTTCATCGGCGTGCTCAATCCACAGGTCTATGATCTGGAGCTTACGCCCAATTGGCATCAGATTGCCCTCTACAACACAGGAAAAACGAAGGCACTGGTTGCCACTGCAATCAGCGGAGATCGGGTTGCCAACGCTGTTGGGCTGGATCCGGCAGACGAGTACCACGCCTATGAATTTTGGTCGGACACCTACCTTGGGCGGTACCGCGGCACTGACAGCATTGAACAAGAACTGGAACCCAACTGTTGTTCTATGATTTCATTACGCAAGGCACAGCCTCACCCCCAGGTGATTAGCACCGACCGCCACCTCCTCCAAGGCTGGGTTGATATGTCGAACATCCATTGTGATGCCGGAAAGGGAACGTTGAGTGGTACGGCTCATCTAATTGGTGGAGAACCGTTCAAGATCGTTATCGCCAACAACGGGCCCAAGATCCTTAAGGCAAATGCAGAAGGCTGTAAATATCAACTTAGGCCTCATTCCGTTGCCGGGCTAAGCTGCTTGACACTCTCCTCCGCCACCAACACGAATGGGAAGTGGATGATAGAATACGAATAATGCAGAACTATTTCTTAACGCCTTCGCGCCAAGAAAAGTCTAATTAACAACGTTCGACATGGTTATGTGGCATGGAACATTGCCAAGGAGTAATATGAAGCGACCAAACATCGTTTTTGTCTTTGCAGATGAATGGCGTGCGCAGGCCACTGGCTACACAGGCGACCCCAACTGTGATACACCGGTCCTCGACAAACTCGCCGCCGAGAGTATCAACTTTACCACCGCCATTTCCGGATGCTCTGTCTGCTGTCCTTACCGGGCCAGCCTGCTCACTGGCCAATACCCCCTGAGCCACGGTGTCGTCATCAACGACGTGGAACTCGATCCTAATGTATACTCCATCGCACGGGCATTCAGTGACGGAGGGTACAACACCGCCTACATCGGCAAATGGCATCTCTACGGAAGCCCTGACGGCAAATACGGTCGCCGCCGCGCTTACGTCCCGCGCGACTACCAGCTCGGTTTCGACTACTGGAAAGGCTTCGAGTGCTGCCACAATTACAACGAATCGCCCTACTTCTTCAACGACGATGCAACAGAGCATATGTGGGAAGGCTATGATGCGTTCCATCAGAGCTGTGATGCGGCCCAGTACATAAGCGATCATGCGAACGACGACAGCCCGTTCATGCTGATGCTCTCCTGGGGGCCGCCGCACTTTCCGTTGCACTCGGCGCCCGAGGAATACCGGCAGCGATACACGGATCGCGAGATAACGCTGCGCCCGAACGTGCCCGCTGAATACAGAGAACAAGCCACAACACAACTCAGGGGTTACTACTCTCACATCGCAGCGCTCGACGACGCCATCAAGATTGTGAGGGATGCCATACGTGACTCGGGGACCGAGGAAGACACAATTTTCATCTTCACCTCTGACCACGGTGACATGATGCAGAGCCAGGGGCTAGACACGAAGCTCTTCCCGTTTGACGAATCCATACGTGTTCCATTCCTATTGCACTACCCAAGACTTCAGAAGGGGGAAGCCTTCACGCTCGACGTGCCAATAGACGCACCTGACATCATGCCAACCTTGCTGGGACTGGTCGGTCTGCCAATTCCAAGCTCTGTCGGAGGCTCCGACTGGTCCCCATTTATTCGCGGCGAGAAGGAGTCGACGGGCGCGGAAGCGGGACTGCTGAACATTCCCATTGAGTTCGCTGAAATCGTCAGGAACAAGATGAAGGCCTATCGCGGCCTGCGCACCGCACGGTACACCTACGTCCGCGATTCCGCCGGGCCCTGGCTCCTATTCGACAACGAGGTTGATCCCTACCAGATGAGGAACCTCAACGGCCGTCCCGAAGCGCAGTCCCTGCAAGAGAGCCTGGAAAAACAGCTCCAGGCACGACTTGACGCCATGGGAGACGAGTTCCTCGACGGGGCTGCCTGCATGGAGAGATACGAGGTCGCCCACTATATGGAGACCCGTTCTCCGAAACAGCGCGATTGGGTGTTTCCGTGGGATGCGGCAGATCCAGCGCGTAGCTAATATCGCCGAACAAGAGTGTAACCTAGTAATAAGGGGAGGGGTAAGTGCAGGACGAAGTGTCCTCACGGCCACCCGCGCCTCTCTTTCACAGCCATAATCATTGTGACCATACCCACCCCACCCCATCACGCATCCGCGCGAAGCCCGGGCATAGCAGTAGCAATGGCGGCAATGACATCGGCATGCAAGTGCCCATTCGTAGCCACGACACCCTTGTTCTTGCGTAGCGTCCGGCCCTGCGTAAAATCAAGCGGTTCACCACGCGCATCGGTGACAACGCCACCAGCCTCTTCCACAATGATGACACCCGCGGCGTGATCCCAAATCTTTTCCTCATAGTCGCCGCGCGTTGGAAGCCGCATGTAGACCCCGGCATCGCCCCGCGCCACAACAGCATATTTGCATTGGCTGTCCAACCGAGCAGGCGCTACGGCAACACACAGCGATTTAACAACCTCCGCAGAGGCACCATGGGCAGTGTGCCCGGATTCAAAAGACTCACAGAACACGGCCATAGCCGGATCATCCTCCGCCGTAACGAGAATCTGACGACGCACACCCGTGGCAATATTCTGAAGAACAGCCCCCTCTCCCCGGGTTGCTGTCAGAATGACGCCCCGGGAGCCATCAGAACATAGTCCGTCAACAGGCAGATTGGGGCATCCCAAAATACCGAACACCACGTCCCCATCCTCGATCAGCGCAAGGGCTATGGCATATTGATCGCCCCGAATATATCCCTTGGTTCCGTCGATGGGATCAAGCGTCCAGAATCGCCCCGCACCCCCACCGCGATGCTGCCCGCCGTCGATGGCATCCAGCATCTCACTTTCTGTCATACCTGAATCCACACCCCGTACATATTCTAAAACCTTTTCTCGGAGTGGACGCGCATCATCCCCGCACAGCGCTGACGTATCTTCCTCTGCCACAATAGGATCCCCAGGAAAGGCCGCGTGGATCGCGCTAATAATAACAGCCTGTGCGCCAAAATCTGCCACCGTTACAGGCGAACGGTCTATCTTGGAAATCGTTTCCGCAGACATGAGAGACTCGCGTACGCTCTGACAGAGTTTGGCTGCACGCCCAACCGCCTCAACCGCAATATCACGTTCTTTTTCAAACATAGCATTTCTCCCTTTTCCTGAATCCAAAAACAGCAACGGCTTGCATAGCGCTTTCCACCTTTTAGCAATACCCGCCCTATGTTAGTCTTTGCGTCATGCTAACAAACCCCATACCACAAGCAAAGCATTCACAGATGGAACAGAAAATGGGAGTGAATAATCATGCTCGGTCGCAAACGAAGTAAAACGAAAGAAAGCATATGAGCAAAGTGACATACAAACCTCATCGACGACGCCCCGGATGCCTACTAATCCTGACATTTCTCCTCATCTTTGGTGCTGCCTTTCTCTGGTTGAGAACCACAGGCAGTCCCCTCCTTTCTTCGGGTCACTTTGCAAAGTCTACCGCAGAATACGGCGACGACGAATGCCCTGCCCTTGATGAGATCTGGTCATACGGCCAAGGCAGCAACAAAGTCGTTCGCATCCCCATTACCGGCATGATCATGCTGGGCGATAGCGGCTCCCTCTTTCATTCCGGAAGCTCTGCCGGAATGGCCTTGAACGCCATTCGACGGGCAACACTGGACAAAGACGTCCAAGCCATCATCCTCGACATCGACAGTGGCGGTGGTGGCATCACCGCCAGCGACATCATCTACAATGCGCTTCTGAACTTTAAAAAATCACGTTCCGAACGCCGCATCGTGGCGATATGCGGAGACATGGCCGCCTCCGGGGCCTACTACATTGCACTAGCTGCAGATCATATCATTGCGCATCCCACCACCATCACAGGCTCCATCGGCGTACTCATACAATCTGTCAATTTTCACGAACTGGCAATGAAACACGGAATCAAAGACGTCACCATCAAGTCGGGCGTCAACAAAGACATCCTCAATCCCCTCGGCGACTTTACGGAACAACAACAGGCCCTCATGCAGTCCGTCGTCGATTCGCTGTATGACCGTTTTGTCGAACTCGTCGTCAAACATCGCGATCTCCCCGAGACCGAGGTACGCACTCTGGCAGATGGCCGCATCTTTACGTCCGACGAGGCACTACGCCTTGGACTGATTGACGAAACCGGCTATTGGAACGACGCCATGATACGCACAGCGGAGCTGCTAGACGTCAACGACATCATTGTCTACCGTTACGAAACCGCCTTTTCTTTGAAAGCACTGCTAAAGGCGGCTACCTCCATCAAAACCCGCGCCTGGTTTGATCTCAATCGGGAGACGCGCTTGGAATACCGCTGGAAACTATAACGATCACCAGCATATGAAAACTTCAAAACAGACGATTTCTTACTCTCCCGCAGAAGAGAAAACGAACATCGTTTCGCATGCAATCGGCCTAGTATTAAGCATTACGGCACTCGCGCTGCTGGTAGTCCGGGCTACGCTATACGGAAACACCTGGCATGTGGTGAGTTTCAGCATTTTTGGATCCAGCCTGATTGTGCTATTCGCCGCATCCACAATCTACCACAGCACCAGCACCCCTGCGCTGAGAACCCGTCTGAGGATTCTCGATCACGCCTCCATCTACGCACTTATTGCCGGCACCTACACGCCATTTGCACTCGTCACGTTACGAGGGCCTCTCGGCTGGGTCATCTTCGGCATTGTCTGGGGGCTGGCCTTGACGGGCATCATTCTGAAACTATTCTTCACAGGACGATACAAGATCGTGTCAACGCTCATGTACGTATTCATGGGTTGGATCGGCATCATTGCCGCAAAACCCCTCGTGCATAATCTGCCTGAAGAAGGTCTAGTCTGGCTCTTCGCGGGCGGCATGGCCTACACTCTGGGAGCGACCCTTTACGCCATCAAGAAGATACGGTTCAACCACGCCCTATTCCATGTGTTTGTCTTGATTGGAAGCTTCAGTCACTTCATCGCAGTGTTTTTCTATGTCTTGCCGGGGAAATAAGAGCATCTATGATATGCAACTACTCAAGAGGGGTTCTTGCGAGAAGAATGAGGAAAACGCAAATTGATTTTGAAGGCGCGCGTTGTAGGACGTGCTTCCCCGTATTCGAAGAGCGCGTGGAGATTCAGCACCATCGACACGGATCCCTCGGAATACCACGGGCGCCCCGGAATACCGGGGAAGCCCGTCCTACACCAACCGCACCATCCAAAATCCTTGTAGGACGTGCTTCCACGTATTCGAGGAGCGCGTAGAGTTGTACTTAGACCGCGGCTAGGTGGAGAATGATAACAGCATGAAAAGCATTAACGACATCGACTGGGCAACCTGGGTTCCACAGCAGCGCGCGACGCTACTTTTTGTGATTCAAGATGGAAATGTGCTTTTGATTCATAAAAAACGCGGACTGGGAGCCGGCAATATCAGCGGCCCTGGGGGACGGATTGAACCGGGAGAGACCCCGCTTGAAGCCGCCATCCGTGAAACTCAAGAAGAACTCTGCATCACCCCTGAAGCAGTCTCCTATTGCGGCGAACTCTCATTTCAATTTAGGGATGGATTTTCGATCCATTGCACCGCATTCAGAGCAGAAGGCTACACCGGAACTCCCCGCGAGACCGATGAAGCCATCCCCCTCTGGACACCACTCGATGCCATTCCCTATGACAAGATGTGGGAAGACGACCAATACTGGATCCCCCTAATGCTAAAACGGAAACCCTTCACTGGCTACTTTATCTTCGACAAGAACCACATGATTTACCGCCGCATTGATCTTGGCTGAATCATCAGGGCTATCAGAATCCACCGATACTTGCCATTAGTCTGTGGGGTGTGCGAACTTTGTGGCGAGTGTGCTTAACCCCATATTCGCAAACACGGCGTTGTGGGGGATGATGACGTATTGCCAGGGCTTGCCGTTGTTCTTGGTGGTGAAATTGGAGGCATGCTTGCAGTATTCAACGGCGGCAGTCGCCTTCTCCTGCACCTCGCCGGTTTCGATGTCGCCCTCTTTTTTCGTCTCGACCATGTAGATGGTGTCGGCGGTTTCGACAACGAAGTCGGGGATGTACTGGCGGGAGTTGTGCTTCCAGTAGATCTGAAACTGTTTCTTCGCTGGTCTCAGCCACTTCAACACATCCTCGTCCTTCTCTATGATGGCCGCGAAGTCTTTCTCGGTTTTGGAGTCGAATTTGTATTTGTCGTGGCAGGCCTTCTTGAAACCAGCAAACACTTTGGAGGGGATCAATCGCGTCGGCGTAATGGTTTCGGTGTAGTCGTGGATTGTGTCAGCAGAGAACATCGAGAAGTTGTGCGCCTCAATCTGGGTAAACGGATGGACAATCGCCTCCTCGTACGCAGGTGTATCACAGTAGAAATGCGAGGGAGCCATCATCTGTTTATAGATGAAGGCCGCGATATCTCGCCGATGGTACTGTACGACATTGATGAGGTCATCCTCGTTTAGAGACGACCGCAACTTAGTCAGCGCGTCATTTGCTAGCGAGAACAGCAGATCCGAACATTCGTCGTAGTCAATCTCGGGGGCGTTTATAAGTTCATTGACGATTAGGTTGTCGAGATTCTCCGGAATAATACGTCCCTTACCATAAATGGATTCCATGGTGTTATCAGTGAGGGATTGCCTGACAATCTCTTCCGACACTGGCTTCAGATCCAGCCCCAGGACGTCCAGTTTGAACTCATGAAATCCCGACCGCACGTTATCGGACTGCTGAATGATGATTCTCGGGATCTCAATGATCCGCTTTGTGAACTCCTTGGCTATGGCATCGTAATGGGATTCCGCTTCCTTGACCCGGTCGTCGACAAAGAGATCCCCCGCAAACTTCTGCTTAATACGCTCCACCGTTAGCTTTTTCACTTCCGGTCGTGTTAGCTCATGCACCGACTTCACCTCCGCATTGAGGCTATGCAGCGCAGTGACGATTTCCTTCTTCGTGTCGAGCGTTAGCTGGGCTCTCTGTCTTTCAGCCTTGTTCTCAATAGCTTCGACCTGCTTCTGCTCCGGATCGAAAAATGTGTCCATGGAGGATACCGTGCTGACAGTCTCCTTCGGAGTCGTTAACTCCTCGTCGATTTCGATCACATTCTCAAGATGAATGATTGAATTCGGTTTGTTGGCCTCGTCCACAATTTCCTGGAATCGGTCATGCGACACAATGGTGAGCTTGTCGACCTTGGGATCACCTGTGATGACGCCATAGGGGAGCCGGAGGCCGCGACCTATAGTCTGTTCGCGGAGGGTTGTCGATGCAGCGGTACGGAGCGGAATAATCGTATAGAGGTTGTTGACGTCCCACCCCTCCTTGAGCATGTTCACATGAATGACAATTTCAATATTGTTGTCCACAGCCTCCAAGGCCAATAGCTTCTCGATATTCTCATCCTTCTCTGAACCACGTTGGTTCGAGTGGATCTCCATTACCTTATCTGCATACTGCCCTTCGAAGAATTTGTCAGACTCAATCATAGCCTTGAGCTGGCCCGCATGCCGGGTGTCCTTTGCGACAACCAGAATGAACGGTTTCACCCGGCATATTTTGTTGTCGCGTGCATAGAGTTCGAGGGCCACACGAGTGTCCTCATGAATGCGGATACCGTCTTCAAGTTTAATGCGATCAAGCTCCTCATCACTATGCTGCGAAGGATCAAAATCCTTTCGCGTGGCGACAGCCGGGGTCTTTACGAAACCGTCCTGAATGGCCTTGCTGAGAGAATACTCGTAGACCACATTCTTGAAAGGGATCTTCTTACCCCCGTTTTCGACCTGGGGAGTGGCTGTTAACTCTAGGCCCAAGATAGGCCTGAGCTCGTTGATAACGGCCATTCCGCGGGCCGCCCGATAATGGTGGGACTCGTCCATCAGCAGGACAAGGTCATCCAAATTCGAAAGGTAGTTGAAATAGCTCTCACCGAGATATTCGGCCATGCGCTTGATGCGGGGCACGCCTCCACTTCTGGTCTCTGCATTAATCTTCGAAATATTGAAGAAATTAATGTTCACATCCGTCAGCAAATCCCCCTGAGCCGCGTATTCATAATTGTCGCCCGTAATAATCCGAGGCGGATTCTGGGACAGATCCCCGATGCCCGGAAAGACATACTTGGGACTGGATGGATCTGAAAAATCCTCGATCAACTTATTGTAGACCGTGAGGTTGGGTGACATGATGAAAAAGTTACGAATGCCCTTTTCCAGGTAGAGATACGCAACAAAAGCTCCCATCAGCCGCGTCTTGCCGACACCCGTGGCCAGCGCAAAGCAGAGCGACGGAAAATCACGCTCAAAATCGGTGCAGGTTGAGAACCCGGCTTTCACGAGTTCCAGCTCGGATGCCAGGTCAGGGCTTTTGGATAGCGATAGCTTTTCGGCCAATGACGCCAGGATCTCCAAGCTCTCCGTCTGCGGAGGGCGAAGGCTTAGGCGGTTGCGCACATAGTTTGCGGTATGGTTCATGAGGTTTCCTCCAGCTCTTGAGTAGGGCGGCCTTCCCCGAAGGCCAGCCCCCCGGCCCTCGCCTTCGGTGAAGGCGGGGCTACTTGTTCTTGCAACTCACGCCCTTTGTCCGTGATCCGGTACTTCTGCAAGCGACTCTTCGGCTTGTCGGGGATGGTCATTTCTAGCAAATCTGCGACCAGTGCAGGCTTGAGATAGTTGACCTCAAAGTTGTCACGCCCCTTCAGTCCGATGGCGAGTTGCAGCTCTTTTCGTGTCATCTCCCCCTCGCAGATCGCAAGTATCCTCTGTACTTGCCCTGTGACTTGCCCTGTGACTTGCCCTGTGACTTGCCCTGCGACTGGTGCCTCGACTGGTGCCCCAACTGGTGCCTCGACTGGTGCCCCGACTGGTGCCGACTCTAGCCGTTTCTTTTTCAGGGTGTCCACTACCGGCACAGTTACTGTAAACATATCGCCATCTTCGAATACGGGTTTTCCCGCACCGGGGGCATAGTATGGTAGATACTTGTTCACGCGCCGCACGCCGGAGCCTAGCTCCTCATAGCGCCCAATCTGGATCATGAACTTGCAGATGGTCGGATTCTTGGGGAAAGGCGTGAAGGCATCCGGATCTATTCTGCCATGATAGTGCGGGATGTTCGGATTCTTCAGCTCCACCCGGTCTGGATAGATACAGAACGTCGCCGGAGCCACACTTACATAATCCCGATGGGCGATGATGTTTGCCACAAGCTCACGGAAGATGACGGCGCGCAGGCTGATACTGGTCGTCCCCTCCTGATAGAAAGGATCATTCAGGTGCTTGTCCACGAATCCCATCAGCAGATCGAAAGCATCAATCAGGTTGGTTCGCACCGTCAACCGATCATCAAAACGTTCCTGATCATGCCGCCGTAGCAGCGCATCGAACTTGTATCCGGGTGCCGCGCTCTGAATGGTGGCGTCCGTGCCGAACATTAGCGCGGCGGCAAGTGTATACCCCGGCTTTCCCGTCTCAAAATCCTTCCGGACAAAGCCCGCCACTTTCAATAAATCCTCGGGCGGTAGGGCAGCCCACGGGTGCTGCGGCAGGTGCGCCTTCATCAGGATTCGTGCCTTTTCAAACAACGCTGGATCCAGATCATCCATGCCCAAATATGGCAGCACGCGCTGCTCACTGAATAGACTCAACTTCCGATTCATCAGCCCCGCGATCTGGTTTAGCCCCTTGATACGATAGTCACCATCCTCACTACGCAGATAGGTATGCCCGCCAGTCTGGTGAACCTGCGAGCTGGCCGGAACTTGCACTGTGATTACGCGTTTCCCGTCGTGCACCTCAACATGAGGAAAGAGCAAATAAGGCGGTGACAGCTTCTGGGGATTATTGGAAAGATTCGCAAGCTCAGTCTTGATCGCGTCTACAGCCCCGGGCTCCACCCCCGTGATGGCACCATCATCGGCCACTCCCAGAACAATCAACCCACCATCCATATTCAGAAAAGCGCAGACCGTATCGAAAAGATTCTTCGGCAACGCATTTCTGGCTTCCTTGAACTCCAGCGCTATGCCTTCCGTGCTTCCAAAGGGCAGACTCACCTTCAGCAGTTGACGTTTGTTCGTTTTCATCTGCCATTCCCCCCACCACAATCCCTGCGCTGTGCGGCCCTGCGCTTCGGGGAAGCGGGGGCTACGTCGCGCGGTGCAGTAGAGCGGCCTTCCCCGAAGGCCAGCTCCCGGCCCTCGCCTTCGGGGAAGGCGGGGCTACTCAATTCGTAACGCTGCATACTCATTCTGCCGTTCCTTCACCAAACAAATCCGGCTGACTCAGGCCGGGACGTCCGCCCTTCTTGCGTTTTGGCTTCGGTTTTGCAGTTGGCGCAGCGGGAGGGCCTTGCGGCACAAAAGCGGGCGCATCCTCCTCTGTGGGAACATTCACGATGTTAAGGCTATAGTCATCACGCCCGAACTCGCACTTACCCAGTAGCATCTTCGGGATCTTCCTGATCTCAATGTTGGAATAGCGTCGCGCACAGGGCGCAGAAAACTTCTTGCAGCAAATCAGCAGGTGCTCATCCTCTTGCATTTCCTCGTGCAACCGATCAAGAAATGCCACCTGTACAAATGACGTCGTGGTGAAAATAAAATCCTTATCGGATGATTTACCCTGCTTCCAGTAGATCTCCGCATCCGGGCTGTAGTTGAACGCCTCATGCTTCGCCATCGCGGCGGCCAACATGTCGGCATTGTACTCATCGCTGATTACCCAGTTGCCGTGTGTATCAGACTTCAAGAGGCTGGGAGCAAGTTCGTAGCACTTGAATCCGCCGCCGCCAACCCACTCAATCAATTTAGATACTCCCCCTTGGTCGGTTCCGTCGCAAACCTTTCTGAGCCGGGGAATGCAGGCCTCGCTGTAGGCATTTCCCAGTTCGGCGCCTATCCATCTACGCCCCAACTTATGTGCGACCGCCGCAGTAGTTCCAGAACCAAGGAATGAGTCCAACACGATATCCCCCTCTTTCGTGGCTATCTGAAGGATTTTGTAAATCAGACGTTCCGGCTTAGGGGTCTTGAAAAGCTCTGCCGTCGGAGTGTCGGGAAAAAGCTTTTTCAGCTCATACTTTGCCTGTCGGTTGTGCCCGGTGTCTTCAATGTCACTCCAGAGCGATGAGGGCGAAAGGCCCTTTTGGTTCGCGAGGTACGTCTTCTTCATTACCCTCGTTCCGTCGCTAGAGAAAGCGATCTCCCCTGTGCTGATCATAGAATTCATACGCTCTCTGCTCCAGCGCCATCCATTACTCGGCGGATGAATCACATAGCCTTGCGGGGAAGAGACATCAAAGCGCAGATTTTCTCGGGGGTTTGGAGAAGATAGGTTACCCTGAAACCACGGTCCCCGAGGGTCGTCATCTGGATTACTGTAGTGCAGATTGTCCTTGTCTTGCCGAGGAAGAAGAAATGACTCCCAGTCGGAGCTTTTGGCATAGACAAGAATAGTGTTGTGGTCCAAGGAAAACTGCTTCGCATCATTATTCGAGGAGTCGGCCGCTCGCCACACAATTGATGATATGAACCGACTTCGTCCAAGAGTCTGATCCATAAGAACTTTCATATAGTGGACCTCATTGTCGTCCAAATGTACCCACAGCGTTCCCGTTGGGCTCAACAATCTGAAGAGAAACTCAATCCGAGACTCCATAAGAGTCAGCCACAACGAATGAGCAACTCCATCTTCGTAGTGCTGAAACGCTTGGCCGGTGTTGAATGGTGGATCAACATAGATACATTGAACTTTCCCAGTAAACTCCTGTTCCAGTGCCTTGAGAGCAAGCAGATTGTCCCCATGGATTAGCATATTCTCGGCATTCGAATCGCCATATGACTTACTCGGATCTTCAATAAGAATCCGTGGCTCAAGCTGCGGCTGCTCATCCTTCCCAATCCATGTCAGTTCAAGTTTCTGTTTTTTCTTAGGCATACCAAATTCCTTGCGTTGTTTTGCCCAGTGCTTTTGCCCTACGCTTCGGGGAAGCGGGGGCTACTCAACGCCACTGATCGTTCACCATCATCCCTGCATCACGAACATCTCGCATCACGCGGCCCTTGCATCACGCGGCCCCTATATCGCGCGGCCCCAATATCGCGCGGCCCCAAGTAGGGCGGCCTTCCCCGAAGGCCAGCCCAACCCTCGCCTTCGGTGAAGGCGGGGCTACTCAATTCACCCCCGCCAATCATTCGCCATTTTCTTTGCTGTAATCCTTGCCCGGTTCTGCCCTGCGCTTCGGGGAAGCGGGGGCTACGTAGGGCGGCCTTCCCCGAAGGCCAGCCCCATTACATCAACCATGGCCATGTTTCGCCATCCTTTATCAATCCTGCACGCATGGGGTTGTTCCTGATATACGACACAATCTTGTCATCTTCATCTGTGCTGCGCGACCAATGATCAAACCATTCCCGCTGCCAAAAGCGTTTGCCGTGTCGCCCCAGCACCGCGTTTCCAGCTCGCCCAGTATAGCGCTTGAAACTACGCATGACACGCCCAAGCGACCGATCGCCACAACGAAAGAACAGGTGGACATGATTCGGCATGGTCACGGCTGCAAACATATGCCAATAGCCCAGATTCGTATACTTCTCAATCGTGTCTTGCACAATGGATGCCACAGCCTCTTGCTGTAACCACGTATCCCCCGTGTTCTTGTCGAGCCACTGCTCCATCTGCTTGAAATACGCCCGCGACTTCTTCAGATAATCCTTTTCCGTCACATCCGACAACACAGCAGCCAGTTCTTCCGTAACGTGTCGCGGCAAACTGTTTGCCAGCCGAACTGTTACGAAATAGCAGCCGTCGACGACCTCCCAATGCGGAAGGACGCCCCGCTAAAAACTGACTGTGTCCGGATGTCGTGTCATGTTGTTTTGTCCTGCTGTAGTCCTTGCCTTGTGCGGCCCTGCGCTTCGGGGAAGCGGGGGCTACTCAACGCCACTAACCTTTCGTCATCATCCCTGCATCGCTCGTCCCCACGTAGGGCGGCCTTCCCCGAAGGCCAGCCCCACCCTCCTGCAAGCTCCACCTCGAGACGTGCACTTGGGGCAGATTATTGTGGGTTTACTCATATTGATCTCCACAACGGAAGAGCAAAATGAAACCCATTAATCTTGCGCATGTTCATTTCGCCCTTTCGATCTTCGCACGAGGAAGATCAGCTTTCACACCCTCCTTCAGCTCATGGAAACTGCTCCAGGATGCTTGGCCGTGATGCTGCAGGCTTCCGGCAATTACCGCAGGATGGAGTCCAAGTTTCTGAGCTACACTCTTTATCCGAACAACCGTTGGCCGCTTAACGCCGTGAAATGACTCCAAAATCTCAGAAGAACGAAGCCTTTTCTCAGCAAAAGCGTCAGCTTCCTTTTCTCGTTTATTAGAAAGATCAAGGTGATCCAGTGAGTCGATAAAGAATGACTCTTGATCGTCGGCATGCAGCAGAACGTGCCCAAGTTCGTGAGCCATTGTGAACCAAAAGTTGTCGTTTCGGTTATAACGGGCAGTGTAAATAATGACCGGTTTGCCATTATCAAAGAATGAGGCACCATCCACGTAAGTCTGCTGAAAATGATCAAGATGCAGAAAGACAACGCCACAACGGTTCAGCTGCTTTATGAATGCATGAATGCCATTAGACTGTATCGTATAATCACAAATTTTCTCAGCAAGTGCCATCAAGCGATCTGGGGCGTAGGTCGCTTTAGGGCGATGCCCAGTGAGAGAGTTGCGTGCAAGCTGAAGCCACGTGAGGGCATAGTAGGGATTGAAATTGCGGTAGGCTTCGGATTTACGGAAACAGACCTGCGCTTGTGTTTCCAAGAACGCAAAATTCAGTTCATCTATGTCCCAGAAACTTTTGACTGCTGCAATAAGATCATCGGTTCTTCGTGGGAGGTCGATATACTTGCGTAATTCGCGCACTGGCATGTAGCGGTAGATGAGCGCTTTTGCTTCTGTATCCACAACCTTTGCACTTTCTTCGAGTCGTTGCCGGTAATTGGCATCGAGATTGAGCCAAAACTGCACGGATTGCTTGAAGACCTTCGAAAGCTGGCTAGCTGTCTCATACGTCACGGGGGCCTTGTTCGTGATCAATTGGCTAACATTCTTCTCTGTTCGCCCCATGATTTCCGCCAAGTCCTTCTGCTCCCAGCTTAAATACGCCAACTCTTCTCGAATCGTATCGCCCGGACCCAAATTCACAAATGGCTTTAGTTTACCCATCACATGCCTCACTCGTAGTGCTTGCTTACCGTAATCACGGTTACGGAACCAAACGTCTTCTTTTCGTCTTCAAATTCGATATCGAACTCAAGACGATGCTTTTTGTCTAAACGGATAGAAAACCGGTTGGGGTAGCCCTCCAAAGACTCAAACTCCATTGATGGTGGATTCCTTAGGTCGTAAATGTTCTCTGCGGCTTCAATCCGCCCAACGCGTTCTACGAACTTTGAGCAGAGCTTCTTGTCCATGAACTTGAATTTTTTGCTGGCGCCCTTTGTGTAGAGGTCTTTGAGGTGCTTCCCCGCTAACTCATACTTCATCGAACACCTTTATAGCATTCATCTTGATTTACCTTCAAGGTAAATTTAAGGATCACTCTGAAATTCATTTTCGCTGCCATCATCCTAGCGTTCCTCGGCCCTGCGCTTCGGGGAAGTGGGGGCTACGGCTCTCAGCCAGTAGGGCGGCCTTCCCCGAAGGCCAGCCCCCCCCTCGTCCGTGAGCTTTATATTAATTTCCACTTTATACTAAATAGTGTTGTCGTCGATATTTGTTGTTTGAGACGGGCTTCGATTTCTTCTATCAGTGCTTCTTTCTTCGATTCAACATCATCTTGAGCCTGATAGAGGTTGAGGCGCATTTCATTACGCTGTTTCTCCAGATCCTTGATATGGCGATGGGCGGCGACCTTCTCCTCAAGGCTGATCATCTTGCGCGCTTCGGTCTTCATACTCTTGATGTCGATGTCGAGCTGCTTGAGCCGAATCTCAAGACTGGTTTTCATGTCCTCTGACCAGTGGTCCAGTTTTCCCATTTCAGCATCAAAAAAGCCGGCATTGCGTTCGGCGTTGGTTTGAATCACGGTCTGCTGTCCGGCATGGAGGATCTGATTGATTACCTTTTCGTCCTTTGTATTCGAGTAATCCAGGATTCCTTGGACAGCCGGAAGGCTGAAGAGTCGGCGGCATTGTTCGTCAGAGAGCACGTGCCCCGCATCCGTGATTCCTGCCCACAGGAGATGATCTTCAGTCTCAAATGAGTCGATTGTCAGTCGGTCCAGCCGTAGCCATCCGGTTTCTCCCGCCATGTCATCCAGTACAGAGATTTTCGAGGGCGTCCCTGAATAGTCAAAATCAAGCGAGGCGTCCGGCAGAGTAAGCGGCTTGTAGTGCCCCAGGATAGAATGGGCCAGCGGATGTCCTAAGCGATAGTGATGCGCGTCAGCCACCTCCCGTCCAAAGCGGTACCGCCCGGTAGAGATGCCCTTTCCGGCAAAGGGATTTTCTGAAAGCACAAAGGACAAATCGGCCTCGTTGATTTCGGCACAATCATTAAGCGCGTGAGCCGTGAGTCTCCAAAGGAGTTTCTCGTAGCGGTTCAGGTATTCGGTGCTAGCCTGTAGATTGACTCGAAGCTTCTCGTGTACCTCTTCGTCAAAATTCTCAAGAAGCTTCTGCCGTGTAATCCCCATGGTTTCGTCAATTTCAGAAGAGAGCTCTTGCTGAAGCTTGTCGAATAGAGCGTCTATCTCTTGAGGCGTTCGGCAAGTCTGGTAGATCTCGACAATACGCTTCTCGAAGTCGACGCCGGATTCAATGCTTCCCAGCACTTCATCACTAGCGCCAAACACCCCGCTGAAGAGCATGAATTTCTCGGACAGAAGCTGAAAGACGCGTTGATCGGCGGCATTCTTCTTGTTCAAGAAATTGACCACAACAACGTCATGCTTCTGTCCATAGCGATGGCATCTTCCGATGCGCTGCTCAATGCGTTGGGGATTCCATGGCAGATCATAGTTCACAACCAAAGAGCAGAACTGGAGGTTGATGCCTTCGGCAGCAGCTTCTGTCGCAATCATAATCTGGGAGTCTTCGCGAAATGAGTCGACCAACGCGGCCCTCTTATCTGCCGTCCGCGATCCAGTGATCATATCTGTGCCGGCATGCTTCTCAAGCCACTTGTGGTATGTATCCTTAGCGTCAGGAAGGTTGTTTGATCCATTAAACAGCACAACCTTCCCCGAGAATTCAGTGTCGGCTAGCACATTGGCGAGATACTCCTGAGTGCGTCGGGATTCAGTGAAAATGATAGCCTTCTTTTCGGCCCCGAGTTCAACGGCCTTCTTCATTCCTGTACGGAGTGCCTTGACAAGGGCTTTGCCTTTGGCGTTGTGGGCAATGGACTCAGCCAAATCGCGAAACTGCTTCAGATCCTCAATCTCGGCGGAAATGGCTTCTGCATCCTCCTTCGACAGTGTTTCGAGTTCTTCATCTGCATCGCCCTGATCCCATTCATCTCTGAGTTCATCCAACTTCTCGAAGTCCATCCCCAATTCATCGTCTTCAGCCTTGATGCGCGCGTGCCGTAGACGCCCCTCCAGCTTCCGCACCAATGAACTCAGAGCTCCCGCGATAGCGAAAGTAGATGAGGCTAGGAGTTTCCTCATAACGAGAGTCATCAGCGAGCGTTGGCTAGGGGGTAAAGCCTGTAAATTAGAACGCTGAAGGTACTCCGATACCAGCTCATACAGAACCTGTTCCTCCTTACTTGGGATAAAGGCCTGCGTAATAGGCACACGGTTCGTGTACCGGACATACTCAAGAACCTGCCGCCGCAAGGTGCGTTGGCAGATCGGCTGCAGCCTCGACTTTAATTCAGCAAACGTGTCCTGTGTCCCGAGGCGAGCGTACTGACTCCGAAAACTTTTGAGATCGCCGAAGCAATACTCATCGACAAAACTGACCAGACCGTAGAGCTCCAACAGTGAGTTTTGTAGCGGTGTCGCGGTAAGCAAGAGCTTCGGGGAATTCTTGAGAGCTTCCTTTAGTGTCCGGGCAATTTTGTTGTTCGGCTTATATACATTCCGCAGACGGTGTGCTTCGTCAAAGATGACGAGATCCCATCCGATACGGGATACATAGTCGGCTTTGTTTCGGGCAAAATGGTAAGAACAGATCACGATTTCGTCCCGCGTGAAAGGATTTGCCTCTCCTGCCTTAATGCACTTGTTAAATGGTTTTGCTTCCAAAATTGAGGAAGGCAGAAAGAACTTCTCTGCGAGCTCCTGATTCCACTGCTTCCGCAAGCTGGATGGAACAATGATCAGGATTTTGCGCTTCTGTTCCGCCCACTTCTGAGAAAGGACGATGCCCGCTTCGATCGTCTTTCCCAGCCCAACTTCGTCAGCCAAGATTGCTCCAGTCGAAAACGGAGATTTAAAAGCAAAAAGAGCAGCTTCAATCTGGTGGGGGTTGAGGTCGACGCGGGCATCAAGCAGCGATGCCGTAAGCTTCTCAAGACTATCGGAAGAGCAACGCTTGGTCAGCTCATTCGCATAATACTTTGCATGGTAATCTGTTAACCGCAACCGCGCCCCCTTCATAAGCTGAGCACCGAGTCAGCCTAATCTTGATTCTTGAAACAGACTATTACACATGCGCACAAAATTGACAACCATGCTCGTTGTGCAATGCAGGGTAAACCGTACAACGACACAACCAGTGTCTTACATGATTTTTCGCTTTAGTTTATTGCGCCGCATAACATCAATGCGACAGGATTTCGCACGCCTGAGACATCGTGTTACAGGGCAGATTTATCACCACACAAAAAGACTAATAATAGGTGAAGGCAAAGCCGCAACCTAAGAAAAATGAGAAGAGAGATTTGGCAGAATCATTGACAGCAGAATGATTGCATGGATATCACCTCTTTACTCATTTGACCGGCTTCCGTTCTTTCTTTCCGGCCTCTGGCGGTAAAAAGTTCTCACCGGTCACTACACTTCGACCTGTCTTCTGCTCAAGTTCTCTGCGCGCCTTCTTCGCAATGCCGCCACCCTTCCGTCCTGCTTCGGAATTTTCCGGCAGTCCCGTTGCTTCGACACTCTCGGCGATCTGTCGGGTGGACAGTTCGGCCAATGCGGTAAAAATCAGTTCCGCCTCACTCATGTGGTCTCTCAAATTCTGAGTTTTGAGACCTTTGGCAGCCTTATGATGCTTTACCGAAACCCCGCTCCACTCCCGATGAATGATATTGGTGAGAATGGCATACTCACCTTCTCCCTTGATTTCGTGACCTTTCCAATAATCGGTCAGTTTGTTGCGGGTCTCCTGCCCCATCATACGCTGCTGAATCCATTTTTCGCTGCGCCCATGCTGCTGCCAGTAGTCACGGGCCCGGTCGAGTGAACGCGCAGGATCACTCATATCCTGAACTCGCTCGTACCCCACCTTGGCCAACCACTGCTTAAAGGGTTCCGCCTTGGGCGATGGGATGGATTGAATAATTCGGAACACCCCCTCCACATTTGCACAATCAGTAGCGTATTTCTTTCCATCGGAAGAGATTAGTTTCAGTTGTCGACAAATTGTCGACAACTGAAATCCATCCTCACTCTTAACCCGGATTTTCATCTTAAACCAGTAATCCCGCGGGTTGGCACTGTCCGTAAGTGCGCCAACAACATCCACAACAGAAAAATACCAAGCTTCATCGGTTTCGTCATAGAACCGACGAATTGAATGTTTCTCAAAAACAGCCAACGCCTCTTCTTTACTCATAACATCGCCTCCATCAAACAAAGCTTCGATCCCATTGTAAACGCATCTCTTTACAGTGATTCTAAATGTATCATATGTGTCCAACAGAACAACTTCAATCCGGCAACATGAGTTGAGTCTTCTTCTTCGTTCTCTTCGTTTCCTTCTGTTCAAATTCCAGCAGTAGCCCAAGCTTCCTTGATCTTTAGAATAGCAGGCTTTCTGTATTCCTTTGCTTCCTCTTTGTTCAAAATCTTAACTGGAATAGATGGCCTTCACTCCATTACCCCTCCTTTTTTATAAAGATATTGAATTGGTGGCATTATTTTCTTAAAGTGCACATTAATTCATAGGGATGCATAGGGAGAGTGTTGTGCCAGCAAAAAAGAAGAACAAATTTATCAACTGGCAATTGCCCATGAAGCGGGTGCTTTATGCGCTCATTCCAATCGCCATTTCGTCCATCTATTTCTTCGGATGGCGCTCTCTGTTAATGCTTTTGGTTGCCAATAGTGCTGGGTTCATTAGCGAATCCGTTTTCACCCGCAAAGAGGGCCAACCCGTCACCTCTGCCGTTTTCGTTACTAGCACGCTGTTTGCACTCTCTCTCCCCCCCATGCTTCCGCTCTGGATGGTCGTAGTCGGTGTGGTGTTTGGCGTCGTATTCGGAAAGATGGTGTTCGGCGGATTTGGGAAGAACATCTTCAACCCCGCGTTAACAGGACGGGCATTCATCTATATCAGCTTCGGCGACTATATGACCGCACGCTGCTGGACACACCCGATTGATGGCATCCTTGGCGGCCTGACGGCATATGCAAACTCAGCAACAGATGCCATCACACAGGCAACCCCCTCAGCATGGCTCAAGCCTCTCAACCTTGCAGCAGAAACCATGGACCCCATGCGGTTCTCATGGCCCAAACTCTTTCTTGGCAATACAGCAGGAGTCATCGGCGGCACCAGTGCCGTGCTGGTGATTCTCGGCGGGCTCTATCTGATCCGCAAGAAAGCCGCGAATTACCGCCAAGTCGTTTCAACGCTTGTCGCGTTTGTCGCCATGCAGGGGATTCTGTATTTGACGGGAGTCACCAGTGCTTCGAATCCACTCTCCGCCTTATTTTCCGGCAGTCTTTTGTTCGGGGCCTTCTTCTATGCCACAGACCCAGTCTCTGCACCCAAAACAAACGAAGGACGTTGGCTCTACGGAGCCACAATCGGCATCCTGTCATCGCTCATTCAGGTGTTCACCGTATGGCCTGCAGGCACCATGTTTGCCATTCTTCTCGCTAACATGTTTACGCCCATCACCGACTACGCCATCAAAAGCATCAAACAAAAGGCAAAACAGGCATGAGCAGCGGCTGGAAACAAAAGCGCTTTACGGTGTTCTTCATGTTCAGCATTACCTTTGTGTTTATTTCAATCGTGACCGCCGTTCATATGGCAACCCAAAGCACGGTCGAGCGCAACAAGACGCTGTTCTTGAAACAAGCTGTATGCGATGCCAGCGGGATGCCGAAACCCGAAAATGCGGATGCGCTCATCGCCTGGTACGATGCCAATGTTACGGCATACGATGCTAGCGGAAGCCTGCTCGAAAAAGAGGCCAAAGCAACCGATCATTTTCGCGTACGCTCCGCCGACGCCCTCGGAACCGAAGCCTTCGTTGTGATCTCGCGGGGCCCCGGACTCTGGGGACAAATCACGGCATTTGTGGGGTTCACCCCAGACGGAACACGCATCAAGGCCGTCACCTTCCTGGAGCACATGGAAACCCCTGGCCTTGGCGCTCGCATTGACGAATCCTGGTTTAAACAGCAATTCATCGGCAAAAAGGGGCCATTCACAGCCCTGACGCCAGAGCCCAAAGACAAAACTCGGGCATCCGATGCCGATGCAAACACCTTTGATCAGATAACAGGAGCCACAATCACCTCAACCGCCGTACGGAATATCATGAACGATAGTCTCGAACGGGCACAGTTGCTTACAACGACACCAGCAAAGAACTAAACACACACAATGGCCACGAAAGCAAAACAGATCTTTAGCTCAAGCATGGGAAAGAACAATCCCGTCTTTGTGCAGGTATTGGGCATCTGCTCGACGCTCGCCGTCACCAATGTGCTAGAAAACACCGTGGTCATGTGCCTGGGCGTGATCTTCACACTCGCGTGTTCCAACACCACTATTTCACTCCTGCGCAAGTGGATCCCCGGAAGCATACGCATGATGGTAGAAACCCTCATCATTGCTGCCTATGTCATCATTGTCGATCTGGTCATTCAAGCCACGCTCCCCGGCATCTCACGCCAGCTGGGTCCCTACGTCGGGCTGATCATCACCAACTGCATCATCATGGGCCGGGCAGAAGCCTTTGCCTTGACCAATCCCCCCATCCCCTCGCTAGTCGATGGCATCGCTTCGGGCATTGGCTACTCCTACGTCCTACTCATTATTGCTTTTGTGCGAGAACTAATGGGATCTGCAACAATATGGGGATACACCATCCCCTGGTTTAGCGACTGGTGGGTGAACTGGTCTATCATGGTCATGGCACCGGGCGCCTTCTTCACGTTGGCCATCCTGATCTGGATCATCAAGAGCCACTTCGTCAAAGACGATGCGAAAGGAGCCTCGTAATGCAAGAATTTGTAGGTCTCTTTGCAATCTTCTTTTCCGCCATCTTCACCAACAACATTCTGCTAACGAACTATCTCGGAATGTGTTCCTTTCTTGGAGCCTCACGGGAAGTCAAAACATCATTAGGGCTGGGGACCGCCGTTGTGTTTGTCATGACCACCACCTCCATGCTGAACTGGATCGTCTACTACGCCATTCTAGTGCCGCTCCACCTTGAACACTTTAAATTTATCGTATTCATCATCGTCATCGCCGCCTTCGTACAAATCGTAGAAATGATCATCGAGCGCGTCTCAGAAACCCTCTATGCCGCCCTCGGCATCTTTCTTCCTCTGATTACCGTAAACTGCGCCATTCTTGGCGTTAGCCTCTTTATGCTGATCCGAGACTACACCTTTACGCAGTCCTTCTTCTATGGCTTGGGGAGCGGCCTCGGTTGGCTACTTGCCATTCTCGCTATGGCGGGAATCCGCCAGAACATGAAACGGTCCAAAATTCCAAAAGGGCTCGAAGGCGCCGGCATCACACTGATTATCGCAGGGATTATGGCCCTAGCCTTTATGGGCTTCTCCGGCATGATCACTATCTAGGGAGTTATTGCTGTGTGGGTCACATTCTTAATTAGTGTCGGTACCCTCTGCGCCATTTCAACCGTTCTTGCCATTCTCATGGTGATCGCAGAATCCACCATTGGCAACTATGGTGAAGTCACCATCACCATCAATGGTGACAAAACCATTCAAGCTCAGGGAGGAAGATCACTCCTCAACACCCTGAAAGAAGCCAAAGTCTTCATCCCCTCTGCCTGCGGCGGACGCGGCTCCTGCGGGCTCTGCAAATGCAAAGTGATCGCCGGTGCAGGAGATATTCTTCCCACCGAACTGCCCTGGTTGTCGGAAGACGAAAAGAAGAACAATATTCGCCTCTCTTGCCAGATCAAAGTCAAACAGGACATGCAATTAGAAATTGATCCAAATCTCCTCTATGTCAGAGAGTTTCGGACACGGGTAGCCAGCATCATTGACCTGACCCACGACATCAAACAACTCACCCTCGCACTGGAAGCCCCCAACACCATCGACTTCACAGCCGGGCAATTTATGCAAATTGAAGCGCCCGAATATGAATTGACTGATGAACCCGTGTACCGAGCTTACTCCCTTTCCTCTTCTCCCTCACAGCACAACACGATTGAAATGGAAATCAGGCTGGTTCCGGACGGCATCTGCACCACCTATATCCATCGCCACCTGAAAGTAGGCGACACGATGACGGTCAATGGCCCCTACGGAAACTTTTGTCTATCCAATACCGATGCCCCCATCATCTGCATCGCCGGTGGCTCCGGAATGGCCCCCATAAAATCCATTCTCAGCCACATGAAAGAGCAGAACATACAGCGCAAAGCCATGTACTTCTTTGGTGCCCGCAGTAAGCGCGATTTGTTCCTACTGGACGAAATGAAACAACTGGAAAGCGAGCTGTTTGACTTCAAATTCGTGCCGGCACTTTCCGAACCCGCAGAAACCGACAACTGGGAAGGCGAAACCGGACTCATTACCGAAGTTGTGGATCGTTACACCCAAGACGCGACAAAAATGGAAGCCTACCTCTGCGGCAGTCCCTTCATGATTGACGCCTGCGTCGCCGTCCTCACCCAAAACGGGATGCCAGAAGCCAACATCTTCTACGATAAGTTTTGACGAAGGGAGCCACCTCATGAAGCAAACCACCGAAATGGACAAGATCCAACACAACATGCGCCCGGGGGGAATCACCCTAAAAGGGTTGCTCGGCACCGACTCCCGCAAACTGCTCGATATTCTAATTGATGATGACGCCGAAGTGCAACGCATCGGCACCACTCACGAAGCCATTGCTGAACGCATGCAGACCTTGCGAGATCAAGGCATGCGTGGACTCGGCACCTGCATCACCGTAGAAGACCACTTTGAAGTGCGCGTAGACAACATCCGTGGAAAGCTCCCTTGCCCCTTTGAGGATGGCATCTTTGAAAAAACCTTCATCCAAGTGAAAAACACCCGAAACAACCGGGAAATCACCTACACCGATCTACACATCCATATGATCAAAACCCACGGCTTCTACGAAGGCAAGGGCTCATCCTTCCGCCTGGATCCCCACGCCCTAGTGGAAATTCTGGAAATACCAATCTAAAACACCAACACCTGCCCCCCCCCTCCGTCTATCTTCAGTACGTGCATATCTCCGAGTTGGGAACCCCGACAGGGATTGTCGGGGATGCACACCGGCCACAGGCCGGAACCAGAGAAGCCTACACCTCGGAGATGTGTGCCTACTTAGAGGCTAAATCAAATGTCACCAGCAAGCCAGGGGTCAGACGTCAAAAATTGGGGTCAGACGTCAAAAATTTCCTAGAAAATTTTTGACATCTGACCCCGTTGCGCGGTTGCGTGCCCCCGTTGCGAAATTAACCCTCTGGTAACCCTCTGGGGTCAGGCTTCAAAAATTCAAATATTGAAGCTATAGCGATCTGCTCCCCCTGAAATTCCCTTATAAATCACTATTTTCCCAGCACGTCCTCCCCCGTCGCCTCTATATCCTGCTATGACTCGGTTCCGTATCGAGAGATAGAAACGGTTGCATTTCGAGAGATGGAAGGTAGGGGGCAGACGTCAAAAATTTTCTAGAAAATTTTTGACATCTGACCCCGTTGTGCGAAAGGTGTTCTATGCCACGTAAGCGCAGATTGCAATTTGAGGGCGCCATATACCACATCACCTCCCGCGGCAACGGGCGGCGTGATATTTTTAACGACAATCACGATCGAGAACGACTACTTCGTCGTCTGGCCGAGAGTTGCGATTCTTATGATGTCCGCCTCTATCTGATCTGTCTCATGGATAATCATTTCCACTTATTAGCAGAAACTCCCAAGGCGAATATCAGCCGCTTTATGCAAAGCGTTCTCACCGGCTATAGCGTTTATTTCAACCTTCGACACAATGAGTGCGGCCATCTTTTTCAAGGACGCTATAACTCCGTTCTCGTCAAAGGGAATCAATACCTTCTCAAACTCAGCCGCTATATACACCTCAATCCCATACACACCAGTCGACATAAGGACAGCACCGTTGACGAAAAAATCCTCTATCTGCGCCAATATGGCTGGAGCACCTTTCGCGGATACATTGATCCCGTTTGGCGCTGGAACTTTGTAGAGTACCAACCCATACTTTCAATGATGGAGCAAAACCATGATCGGGAAGAACAATACAGAAAGTTTATTGAGGCGGGTATTGCTAATACAGACACCGAATTTATTGAAATTCTAAAATCAGAGGGAGGGGAGAGCGGAGAGAGCGGGGTCAGATGTCAAAAATTTTCTAGAAAATTTTTGACGTCTGACCCCGTGGCAGAGGGTACGAAATTTTTGACATCTGACCCCGGGGAGGCTTCTCCCGCAGATCATTTCAGAAGACGATCGGTAAACATTTCTCCAGAAGTCATTATTCATGCGGTGGCACAGCATTTTGATTTAAATCCCTCTGAACTGCTGCGGCGTCAATATGGTTCATTTGCGAGACCTATTGCCGCTTATTTGCTCTGTAAACTTGCAGGGATGAACCAAAGAGAAGTTGCCGAAACGCTCGAGTACGGAACTTCGGCAGCTGTATCAGCACAGTTGAAAAAGCTCCGACAAGAAGTAGCAGATAATCAAGTGATGGCCACGCAACTTTATGCATTATGTGGCGATTTAACGAGGTGATTACCCAGTCAGGGGTCCGACGTCAAAAATTTTCTAGGAAATTTTTGATATCTGACCCCGTGGGCCTACACCGGCCACAGGCAGGAATGAGAGGGCTACACCTCGGAGATGTGTGCCTACCCTCGCCTACCAAAAAGATCTTACTTGCATTAACCGTCCAAAACCGGCAACCTACTCCTGTTTAGTTGACTTATTCGGGGGACGATATCATGAATTCGATAGATAGAATCATAAATCTGGACTTGCCGACCGGGCAATCTGCATTCTTGTGGGGTGCGAGGAAAACAGGGAAATCAACACTGCTGAAAATGCGTTTTCCTGATAGTATTGTTTATGATTTTCTAAAAACCGACCTGCTTTTTGAACTCACAAAGCGACCTGCACTTCTTCGCGAGCAGCTGCTGGCACGCACACCAGAAGAGCTGCAACACCCCGTTATTCTCGATGAAGTTCAAAAAGTCCCTCATTTACTGAATGAGGTGCACTGGCTGATCGAAAACAAAGGCATTGGTTTCATTCTTTGCGGTTCAAGTGCACGCAAACTCCGCAGGGGGCACGCAAACCTGCTTGGCGGTCGCGCTTGGCGCTTTCACATGCATCCGCTAACAACACGTGAACTACCAGAGCTTGATCTGCTGCAGGCTTTGAATCTTGGACTCATTCCCGCGCACTATCTCCAAACGCACGGTCGCCGAGATCTGAAAGCTTACGTAAGTGACTATCTTAAAGAGGAAGTCTTTGACGAAGGTCTCACGAGGAACATCCCGGCATTTTCCCGATTCTTTGAGGCAATGGGGTATTCGCATGGCCAGCTGACCAATTTCGCCAACATTGCGCGTGAGTGCGGAGTCGACGCAAAAACGGTTCGAGAGTACTACCAAATTCTCATGGATACGCTACTAGGGATGATGCTGCCACCGTTTAAGAGGCGTCAAAGCCGACAAGTCATTGGAAAAGCTTCGAAGTTCTACCTCTTCGATGTTGGGGTAGCGGGATTTCTTTCAGGCCGAAAAATTGAATCAGAGCGTGGCGAATTGTTTGGTCAAGCGTTTGAACATTTCATGCTTATGGAATTAGTTGCGCACCGCTCCTATCTAGAGCTTGAACATAAACTTGCCTTTTGGCGTACCAAGTCAGGCTTGGAGGTCGACTTTATCCTAGGTGACGGTCAGGTGGCCATTGAGGTGAAAGGAACACGTAGCGTACAGTCACGGGATCTTCGCCCTCTACGGGCCTTCATAGATGAGTATTCCCCTGCAAAAGCCATTGTCGTATGTAACGAATCCCAAGCCAGACGAGTCGGCGAGATTGACATCCTTCCCTGGCGCGAATTTCTCAATCGCCTTTGGGATGGCTCTATCATCGCCTGATGCTCTCTGTGCGTCATTGCATCACGTATTCCCGCCCGTCAGGCGGGCCCAGATACAATCTGGGGCTACACCTCGGAGTTGGGAATCCCGATTAGGGACTGTCGGGAATGTGTGCCTACTCATAACCGGGGTCATCCATTAAAGGCGTGTTGCCCAAACCGAGATCCCTCGCCCCCGAAGCAAGTCCGGGATGCAAGCACTTCGCTCGGAATGACACATGCTATGGTGGCGCACCGGCTGGTACCGTAAAAAAGGGGTCAGAAGAAAAAGGGGGCAGACGTCAAAAATTTTCTAGGAAATTTTTGACATCTGACCCCGTAGCATACCATTGCGTGTTGACATCTGATCCCGTTGTGTGCACATCCCCGCCGCGTTAAACGGCGCAGAGCAACGTTCTACGTCCTTTCACGACTGTAGCAGGGAACAGATGTTGTCTCGCGACAAGAGGGCGGCCTCTGATGGGCGTTCAAGAAATGGGGCAACATCCTCGGCCAATGCTGTCACGTCAAGGGAATCGAACTGTACCTTTAAAACAGTTCGCCAATCCTCGGCATCGACAGCCCCTTTTCCCTGCGTTTGATCCAGAGCATTCTGCAATTGAATCAGGTTGGGTTGGGGGCGCGGTCGTTGTCCCCTATACCAGAGGAGATCGTACCAGTCGCGACCTTTTGGGTAGCCGCGCGTCATGAGTGCATGGATCTTGCCAGCAAACAACGAGGGCAGGTCATGGTGTTGCAGTGCCAGAATGCGATGCCTCGTGACAATGGTCCTCTGACACGCGGCACCGGCAGGAGGGCGCGTGTCAATCTCAAGCTTGATGGAGAGCTTCTGCTCCCGCATCGCCGCCAAGCCCGTGTCATGCAGAATCTCGCCTACACGAAGCCATGCCTTGTGCACAGTCGTCTTTGAATTCCATCGAATCCCTGTCTCAAACCCCGCCAGTTCAAAATCGGTCTTTAGCTTCTTCATCCATCGTTCACCATCGTAACCATCGGGAGCCTCCAAAGAAAAATCCAGATCCTCTGAAAAACGGGGCAGATTGAACAGGAAGCGCAGGGCAGTGCCACCAACGAAGGACAGATTCAGAAAGGCCTCGCTCTCGTGGAGCGATCTTAGCGCACAGGACTGTAGATACTCGCGCAGAAGGTTCAGCTTGCGTCCGGGATCATGCACATCCGCAACGATTGACAATGCTTCATCTTTCATAATTCTACCCCATCTGTCTCACCTAATGTCATACTCCATACCAAAGCCGCCACCGTTAGCCGAGACGAAGCATAGCGCTCAGCATAATCACGCAGTTTTTGCGCATCCACCAGCTCAACGTTCTGAAACCGCATGGCTTCCATCCGTGCGGCCGTCCATGCCCCTTTCTCAAGATGCCACAAATCAAGCAACGCCTTCTCCGGTTCTGCCATCAGGACCGTTCTGCCCTCGATTTTATAAGGCCGATATCCAAAGAAAGCCTGACGCTTCACGTGCTGATAACGAAAGGCGCCAAACATGTTATTGAAACGGCAGGGAGTGCGCGACGTCACGCTGGTATAGGTCGTGACGGATTCAGGAATCAAGCCAAAAAAACCCAACGCCCAATGGCGACTGAGGTAAGAAGGCGTAAGCAACCGGTTGGCCAACTCTGCCGGATTCACCTTTCGGCCGCAATTGTGCTCTGGGAACGCGTACAGCCCACGGCGTAGCGAAAGAAGCTTCCCCGCTTTGCACCAGCGAGAGAGCTGGACGCGAACCGTTTCACGCTTCTCATTGAGAAGTTGGACTGCCGTAGCGAGATCAAATACCCCTTCGGATCCAAGAAGCGCCACTGTGTTATCGTATTTCATAATGATTAATATACATAAACGTATATTAACCTCAACAATATACTGAGTAAAAATCCAGCCATAGATTGTCGGGGATGCACACCGGCCACAGGCCGGAAGGGCTACACCTCGGAGATGTGTGCCTACTTCTCGTGTCCCTAAACGATCCTGCGGTTCGCTCGATGCCATCCGTCACAACAGAGGCATACCCGCAATTCTCATTTTGGCATCCGAACAACAGTAGGGACGGAGCCTAACCCTCCATTTTCTGAGAAGAGCCTTTGTTTCCAGCATTCGAATCTTAACACAATCAACACCAACACCCGCTTAGTGGCATTCTGGGGGTTAGTCCACGAAAAATATCCAGATTTTATTCATTATTTCGCTTGTTAATAGGCCACGCACGTATGCTAGAGTCTAAAACAGGATAAGAACGGATGTCATGAGTATGGCATTACAATCGAGGGGGACGATGTGGACACCGAGCTTTTGTGCGAAAAAGTCCAGGTCGAAAGGAAGCTGTTCTCGTTTGATCTAAGGGAGAATCCAAGAGGTCGATTCCTTCGTGTCACCGAAGATGTGGGTGGACGACGTGATACGATCATTATTCCTTCGACCGGATTGGCAGCAATTCGTGAGATTCTGGATCACGCGATCGACGCAGATGCGAAAGCAGGTCCCTGTGAATCAAAGTTGGACTAGCTAGTAGCGGGAGAGGCGACGTTTTGAAACTGATTCTGTCGACAGCCTTAGTGCTGTTGTCTGTCGCAACTCTAGCTGATGCCACCAACGTCCAATTTTCTGCAGATCAACTGCTCCGAAATGTGGTCGCACAGCTGCCAACAGATCCCATTCAGGTTTCGTGTGATCTCCTTGTCCGGAAGCAACGCGGAATTCCTCTGGCTACATTCAAAGTCACGCTGGACGCCCAATGGGGGGCGACACCCCCGCGCGCCTGCTACACCATCCACGATGCATTTGGTCGAGCATTGGAAAAACTCACCATCACTCACGGACAGCCTCCCAACTACCACCACACCGCTGGAGATCCCCTTCGGGATGCTCCGTTGGAAGATTTATCTCTGCCAATTCAGAAAACCGACTTAAGCTGGGTTGACCTCTCGCTGGCATTTCTTTGGTGGCCTGGCGGAACGCTTGTTGGCGAGGAATCCATCCGAACCTTCGATTGTTACATCGTCGAAATCAAAGCCCCCACAACGCAAAGCCCTAGCCAAGTCGTAAGCACGGCCGAGACCAGAACCCAGAACTCGGAACCCAAAACCCAGAACCCCACCCCCTACGCCACGGTTCGCCTTTGGATCAGTAAAAAAACGCATATGATGCTACAGGCAGAAGGCTATGACGCCAAAGGAAACATCAAGCGCCGACTTTGGGTCAAGAGCTGCAAGAAAATCAACGAACACTGGATGATTAAGGTAATGGAAATTCAACACTACCCCGCAATCCACCGCACCAAACTACGCGTTACCGACGTCACATCCCTAAACTCGGAACTCGGAACCCGGAACCCAGAACCCAGAACCCCACCCCCATCACCATGATATCCACGATCCTGATCATACAATGTATTGTGCTGATTCTGCTGCTGCTCTGCTCTGCATTCTTTTCGAGCTCAGAAACCTGCCTTTTCTCACTGAACTCGCTTCAAATCAATCGACTACGCCAGCAGCACGCAAAAGCGGCCGCCCGCGTGGAAAAAATGCTCAACCACCCAACGCGGTTGCTCTCCACCATTCTCATTGGCAACACGGTAGTCAACGTAGCGTCCGCATCCCTCGGGTTTGCCATTCTTCAATCCCTGGATGTTGAACATGCCGAAGCCATTGCCATTCCTGCCATGACGATGCTGCTCCTCCTCTTCGGCGAAGTGGCCCCAAAACGCATCGCCATGGCCCGAGCACCCGAGCTCGCTGGCCTCTATTCAAAGGTGTTGATTTTTCTGATTCGCATCATGAAACCACTCCGCTATGCCCTTGAGTGGACCGCCGCCATCTTCGCCAAGGATCTACACGTCACCAGCAAAACACTTACCGAAGATGAGTTCCTTACCGTCGTTGAGGTTGGTGAAGAAGAGGGCGTGCTGGATGAAGAAGAGCGCACCATGGTGGACGGAATCATCCGCCTTGAGGAGACGCAAGCCAGCGACGTCATGACCCCACGTGTCGATCTGATTGGGATCGACTTGACAGAGCCTCCCGACCTTCAAGAAGCCATCGCCCGAAAATCGCATTACCGTTACCTGCCGCTCTATCGCGAAACTCTGGATGCAATCGAAGGCTTTCTCGATGTCCCTCGCTTTTTGCTCTCGGAAGGGCACGATCTGAGTATTGCTACAACCAGTCCGCATTTCGTTCCCGAGACCGCGCCCCTTGATACGCTGCTCACGATGTTTCAAAAAGAAAACTGTCGCGTCGCCGTCGTCTCTGATGAATATGGCGGTACCGCCGGGGTCATCACCCGTGGTGACATTCTTGAAGAAATCGCAGAAGACGTGGACAACGAGTACGGCGAAGAGGCCGACCCCATCCAGCAGCTCAGCGAAACAAGCTGGCTTGTTGACGGCGGCGTCAGCCTCGAAGATATCAACTACGAGTTGGATATGGATCTGGAGGCCGACGGGGCGGACCGCATTGCCGGATGGGTTGCCGCAGAAGCTGAACGCATTCCGAGGATGGGTGAAACCGTAGAAGCTCAGGGATGCCGTGCCACGGTTCAGGCTGTGAGGCGACAGCGCATCCTGCTTGTGATGCTGGAAAAGGTAAAAACACCGGATCAAGAGGAGGAGGAAGCATCATGATTTCTATCCTCCTGATCGTGATCTTAGGCTGCATGATTGGACATGCCTTCTTCGCCGGCATCGAAACCGGCGTCATCTCCATTCACCGCATGCGGCTTCGCCATTTTGTGCGGCAAGGTTCCACCAACGCCCGAATTCTAGAATCCTTTGTCGTCAATTTCGACCGGCTTCTGGGCACAACACTCGTCGGCACCAACATATGCGTCGTCGTCAACTCAGTTGTGGCGGCCAGCCTTGCCCTGCGCCTCAACCTTCCTGGAGGAGAAGCCACATCCTCAGTCATCACGGCGATCATGATCATCATCTTCGGAGAATACCTACCCAAAGCTTGGTTTCACAGCCGCCCGCTTGAACGTTGCGAGCGCTTCGCAGGGGTGCTGCGCATCGCCGAGATTGTCTTTATGCCATTCTCATTTGCCATTATCCGCATGGCACGCCTGCTCTCACCAGGGGATAAAACATCCTTTGCAAAACCCGATCCGTTCGTCACACGCGAAGACCTCAAACTCTTGGCGAAGGAAGGCGAAAAGGACGGTGTCCTCTCTTCCAAAGAGCGCTATATGATCCATCGTGTCATCGAACTTTCAGGAAAACAGGCCGAAGACGTCATGGTGTCTCGCAAAGACATGGTTGTCGCCTACGGCGACATGAAGATTCCGGAGTTCTATGCCCTTGCACGCCAGACCGGTTTGACCCGAATGCCTATCGTCGATCGCAACACCGGACAATTCACAGGAATCATTAATGTGTTTCTCGTTCTCTCTGCCGGAAAAGATCAGCAACATAAGGTTGTCGCAGACTTCATCCGCCCACCACAGTTTATTCCGAACACCATGCCTCTCGATGACATCTTGCCACGCATGCGGCGGGGACGTCAGCCCATGTGCCTCGTCAAAAAGGAAGAAGATATCGTGGGGCTGATCACAACGGAGGACATTCTGAGAACCATCGTCGGAAAGCTGTAATGACGCCCACCCCCTCACCATTATGCCCCTCCTGCAACCGCTACATTGGCCCCGCAAACCGCTGTCCCTACTGTAGTGCAAACGCCACTCCCGCCCCAATCATGCGCACCATTCGTGTGACAGCCATCGCATTGGCAACCGCAGGGCTGTTCCTGCTATACGCCGCGGCACGTCACCGAGAGCCCCCTCTGATTAACCTTGCAGAGATCACCCCCGCCATGAATTTCGCTCACGTCCGGGTCCAAGGCAGCGTGTCTAAGGCGGCTTACATATCACGCGATCGCGCATACGTCGGATTCACAATACATGACAAAGAAGGCAACAGTCTCCGAATAGCAGCCTACCGGGATGTTGCCAAAGCCCTGCTCACAAACAACATGATCCCCGCCACCGGAGACCAAGTCGAGGTTCGAGGCAGCCTCAGCGTCACAGCAAAATCCGGACCCAAACTCTACCTAAAATCACCCAAACACCTAACCATCCAAAACCCAACCCCAAGCCCTAGAGCCCCCCTATAACCCCTAGCTAGACGGTGTCCGAAAAGGGTCTAGACACAAAAAAACTGAATATCCAATGTCGAACAAGGAATATCCAATTTTCAAGTGAAGAGAAACACCGGAACATAGCTCAGCTTTCGGCATTTCCGGGCAATGTATGCATTTGGATTCCGATGTTCAGTTGAATATTCCTTGTTGAATATTGGATATTGTGTAACTTTACACCTATGCCAAATAGCCCCTAACCCTGAACTCGGAACCCTCCCCTCCCCCATGACGCTCCTACTCTACGCAGCAGCACCTGTCACAATTCTAGGGACCTTATTGTCCTCGCTTCTGGCATGCGTGCCCGGACTCCATGTCTACAACATCATGGGACTTCTCGCCCTCGCCGCCCATACCGCCAATGCAAACGGTCACCCCATCCCCACTGAGATAGCACTCCCCTTTGCCATGGGATTGATGGTGGGCTATTCGGTGCTGAACACCATTCCCTCTATCCTTTTGGCAGCCCCCGATGAAAGCGCCATGTTCACCGTGCTTCCTGGCCAAAAGTTCTTTCTAAACGGGCATGGGCTGGACGGCATCATGATAACCACCATAGGGAGCGCCGGCGGACTCATCCTTCTGCTCCTCGTGCTGGGCCCATTGGCCCCAGCTCTACTCCCGGTTGCCCAAACCGTTCTTCGTCCACACACACATTGGATCCTCTGGTGCGTGATCGCCTTCATGCTCATGTCGGAATGGCCCAAGAGCAAACCCTCGGGACAAGCGGGCTGGGGAAGATTCGCGGATTCATGGCGATCAACAGGCATCGGCCTGATCACATTCCTGCTCTCAGGTCTTCTCGGATTTATTCTCTACTTCCGCACCCCTATCGCCATCGACGCATCATTCCAAAATCTGATGCCCGCTTTTGTTGGGCTCTTCACCATCCCCTGGCTACTGCTCAACCTTGCCAACAATCTACAACCCCCCGCACAGGTCACAACCTGCACCACACACCTAGATGCTGCGACATCCCTGCGAGGTGCCTTCGCCGGCGCACTGGGCGGTGGCTTTGCCGCCTTCTTTCCAGTCGTCACTGGCGGCATTGGCGGACTCTTGGCAGGACATGCCACCGCCATACGAAACGACCGAACATTTCTGGTGTCACAAGGCACCTCCAAACTCGTCTACTATGTCGGCGGACTTCTCCTGTTCTTTGTTCCCGGACTCGGAATCACGCGAGGCGGAGGGGCATGGATCATCGGCGGGATCGTGACACCCTACACCCTCTACGAATATCTGCTAGCTCTGGCAGCAATCGCTATCGGCGGAGCCTGTGCGCTACTTCTGGTTGCCCCACTAACGCGCATGACACTCGCAGCCATCGCCCGTATTGGCTATCGGCCCATCTCGTTCACTGCCTTTTTCATAATCATCGCTCTTGTCGGAAGCATTACCGGATGGAGTGGACTTGGCGTCATGACCGTCGCCACCGGCATTGGACTACTCCCCGTACTTTTTGGCTCGCGCCGCATGAACTGTCTTGGAGTAATCCTTCTGCCAATGGCCTGCAATATGTCTGGCATCGGCACCACCGTCGCCCAATGGCTGAGGCTATTGTGAAAATGCGAAAGCAGAAAGCAGAAATCGGAAATCAATACTCCGCTCTCCCTTTCTCTTCTTTATTTCCCAATTTCAAATTTCAAATTTCGGATTTACTCCCATGAAGGGTCTCACGCATTTTACAATCGGCGTCGCCACAGCTTCCTGTTTTCCCGGCGCCATAGCAGCAGCAGAAAACGGCAATCCGCTCTACTTCATCCTAGGGGGAATCTTTGGGCTTCTCCCTGACACGCTTGATTTCAAGTTCTACCGCTATTTCTATCCCCATCACGTCGAAGTCACTCCTGATCCTCTTGACCCTGATCCTCAGCAAATTGCAGACGCCGTCGCCGAATCCATCGCACAAGCCGCCAGATCTGAAAAACCGTTTCGCATCAAGCTTAACACCATTCGGCTTGGCGCCGATCTTTGGCAGCGTTACACCCTACGATTCAATCTCCCTGCAAAATGCATAGAGGTCGAAATGGGGGCCACAGTAGATACCGGAGGAACCCCCGTAACCTCCTCCGCCCCAAAACAGCCTTCGAGCGCCTCTGCTCCACTGCTAAATCCCGTCAAGCTCGACTACCTTGCCGCCACCAACATTGACATCTTTGAAGGCCCCATCTTTCAGATGACCCCGCACCTGGACGGATACATCGTTCCTGAGTTCATTCCCTGGCACCGTCAATGGAGCCACAGCCTTCTGGTCGGGTTGTTCTTTGCCATTCCCGCCTGGCTGCTCTGGGACGTGACAGCGGCCGGTGTGGTCGCTGCAGCCTACGCCGCCCATGCTGCGGTAGATCAATTCGGATACATGGGCAGTAGTCTCTTCTGGCCAGTGACTCGACACCGCACCCCCGGAATGAAGCTTCAGCACTCAGGCGAGTCGCTCCCCAACTTCAGCGCCGTATGGCTATCATGCCTGCTCATTTTCTGGAACCTATCCCGTGTGACCCCCGTCAACACCAACCCTCTCAAACTCATCCTCTGGGGTGCCATTATCCCCCTCGCCGCAATCCAAATCACCCGCCAGTGCATTAAAAAGCGGGCAGGGTGAACGAGAACGGGCGACGAAAGCAGATAACGAGGAGAAGCATGGTCCCACACTTGCAACCAACTCTTAAACCCTTTCTTAATGGTGCACAGTATCAGTTCACGCCCCACTCTCCACCGGCCCCACCACCGGCCCATCGACTTCGCTCAGGACCGGCAAGTCTACATGAAAACGCGTCCACTGTCCGACTTCGCTTTCTACACTCAGCTCTCCACCGTGATCTCTAACGATACCATAGCTGATCGATAAGCCTAGGCCGGTGCCTTTGTCCCGAGGTTTGGTCGTAAAGAAGGGCTCGAAAATGCGATCGCGGAGCTCTGGGGGGATGCCAGAGCCACGATCTTCGACGGTCAACCGGATCCAGCAGTCCAGCGGCGGAGGCCCCTGAACCAGAGACTTCGTCACGGCACGGGGCAGGCCGCCGCCCTCCAAGGCAGGCCGCAAACCGAGCATAGAGGGCAACGGCTTGCACAACGTAGCCTTGGCGGAGTCTGGGCCCCCGTCTCCGAGTTTCCATTTTCCTTCTGCGTTCCGTATTCCACACTCCACCTTGACAATAGCCTTCTTGCTGTTGTCACGGCCGGGGTATTTCTCGTTCAAAGCATCGCGCGCATTCGTCAAGAGATTCATGATCACCTGCTGAATCTGTTGGCTACTGCAATGGATCTGGGGCAAGTCATCGGGCACGTCGATTTCCAGCGCGATATGGTCGTGACGCATGACCACACCAACAAGCGACATCGTCGCATCCACAACATCACAGAGCCGCGCGGCACCGTAGCCTTGTTTGTCATGGCGAGCGAAACCCAAAAGGTTTTTAACGATAGTAGCAACACGCTCCGTCTCGTTTATAATCACGCGCGAAAAACCCACAATTTCATCGTTCTGGCCTTCAAGTTTATCAACAATAAGCTGCGCATACCCCAGAATTCCCATGATTGGGTTGTTGATCTCATGCGCCACGCCACCAGCCAGTGTGCCGATGGATTCAAGTTTTTGAGACTGTACCAACTGTAGCCGCAGTTGCTGCTGCATTTTCTCCGCCTTCTGCACTGCACGTTCGGCCGTCTGATCACGGAAAACCAATACGACGCCCCTAATGTCGCCGGCTTCAGCGAGAATGGGAGCGGCGCTATCGGAAATGGCCCGCTCGGTTCCGTCACGGGAAAGCAGCACCGTGTGATTTGCCAGCCCTACGATCTTGCCTTCACGCAGTACGCGGTCGGCGGGGTTTTCGACCTCGCTCCGGGTCTCCTCGTTGACGATGCGGAACACATCATTCAGTGGTTTAGTCAATGCTTCGGCCTCGCTCCAACCGGTGAGCTGTTCAGCCACGGGATTCATTCGCGTAACCCGCTCCGTGGCATCCGTGGCGATCACACCGTCACCAATGCCGTAAAGGGTAGCACGAATCTCTTCCTGGGTTTGCCGCCTGCACTGCTCAGCGCGGAATAGAGACTTGTAGAGATGTCGCCGCCGTTCGTTTATCAGATAGGCAGTCAGGAGGCCAAGCAGGACGAGGACGAGGGCGATGAAGAGCAGGATGCTCCGGGCGCGGTAACGGGCTTCAGCGAGAATTTCAAGTGTGTCAACTTTAGCCACCATGTACCAGGGAGAGCCGTCTATAGAGCATAAATCTGTCAGAACCGGTTCCCCTCGATAATCTAAGCCCTCAAAGACTCCCGTCAGGCCCATTGCCGCCTGGACGGCGGGAACATTCATTTGTGTCATAGGAATACGCAAGGTCAAAGGTGGATCAGGCAAATGGCGCAGCTTGTTCAAGAACAGCACCTCATCACCATCCCGGCAGAACAGTAGCGTTTCTGCTGTCTTGCTGGGCGTAGGCCAGGATTGGATGAGCGGATATAGATAGTGATTCGGATCGGTGCGCAACAGAATAACGGAAACCACATCCCCTTCTTCATTCACGATCGGTGCGGCCACATCCAAATGGATCCCGTAACCACGCTCGCAACCATGGAAATTGCCTAAAACGGGCTGATTCGCTTCAACGGCCTGCACTGCCAATTCCTTCGCCCGAACCTCCATGACCACACCATCGGGCTCCAACGAGAGTAAGAGGTGCCCCTCCAGGTCGGCCAAGATGACATTCTGTAACTCATAGCCTTCCTGAAACAGCCGGAAGCGGCGCAGAAGCAGGCGCTTAAGCGCCTCATCATCGGGCCTCTTGAGCCATTCAATCGCACGCATTCTGACTAATCCGGAAGCTATTAGGCGGGCATCCGTCAGCCGTTCCATCCGCCAGTTCGAAATGCTCGCGGCTTTTTCATCGGCGATGAATCTCAGTTCGTTTCTCTTGTTGACACGTATCGCCTCTATCTCGTGACGGTAGTACCGGTGCCCGGTAGTGATAAATGCCAGGCTAATCACAATAAAGATCACAATAAATTTTAGTATTGAGTGACGTCGTGCAGTACGAATCAATTCCGACGCGCTCGATGACTGCGTGGCATTGACGGCCCCTGCTGGCGTTTGATCTCGATTGTTGGTTTTCATCGTGCAACTCCCCCTAAACTTTCCATGAGGATACTTAATCCTTTTTGCATCCTAATCGTAATCCTACGCATAATCCTAATCAAAAATGACACCTCACATCCCGATTATGATTACTGAGCAGGAGTACGATTACGAAAATACAGACACGTTCTCTGACTTACCCTCATTCTTAATTTGCACGACACTAACCTAGCGACTGTCGAGAATCTCCCGCACCTTCTTTGCAATATCATCACGGGAGAATGGCTTGGGAAGAAAGTTAACATCCGAATCGAAAATCCCACGATCCGCAATGACGTTAGCCGTATAGCCGGAAACGTAAAGGCATCGCATGTTGGGACGCGTTTCTTCCAATTTCACCGCCAGGTCGCGGCCGCTCATACCGGGCATCACCACATCGGTGATCAGCAGATCTATCTCGCCGTCGCGTCCCGCGACCAAATCCACAGCCTCTTCCGGCGATTCGGCCGATAACATTTCGTACCCCAAATCGGAAAGGAACATCGCGGTAGTAAGACGAATAGAATTCTCATCCTCGACCAGCAGAATGGTCTCATTACCGCGCGGCCGCGGAGTCGCAACCTTGGTTACCGCAGGGGCTCTAACGCCCTCCTCGCTGACCGGCAAGTAGATTCGAAACGTGGTGCCAACACCCGGTTCACTGTAGACGTTGATGAAGCCGTCATTCTGTTTAACGATTCCGTATAGTGTCGCCAGCCCCAACCCCGTACCTTTTCCAACACCTTTGGTCGTAAAGAAAGGCTCGAAGATGCTGACGAGCGTCTTCGCATCCATCCCACACCCATCATCGCTGACCGCTAGCACAATAAAATCGCCCGGTCGCGCTTCCGCGTGCTCCGCGCAGTATTCGTCATTAATGGTTGCATTGATGGTTTCAATCGTAATTTTTCCCACCCCCGCGATAGCATCTCGTGCATTCACGCAAAGGTTTGCAAGAATCTGGTCAAGCTGGGTCGGGTCCATCTTCACCGGCTCCAGACTTGCTCCCGGTTGCCAAAGCAGATTGACATCTGCACCGATCAGGTGCCGAAGCAAGTTAAGCGTGTCGGCCACTGCGTCATTGAGGTCCAACACCTTCGGCTTAATGGTCTGCTTCCGGGCAAATGTCAGCAGCTGGCGAACCAATCCCGCAGAGCGCTGCGAATCGCGTGTAATTTCATCAAGCCATTGACGAACCGTATGGTCAGCGTCAAGATTGTCGCGGCATAAATCGACATAATTCATGATCCCCGTCAAAAGATTGTTGAAGTCATGTGCCACGCCCCCAGCCAACCGGCCCACGGATTCGAGTTTCTGCGCCTGGAGCAGACTCTCCTGCAGACGATTCTGCTCGGTGATGTCGTGTAGTGTGACGATCAGATTCCCGGGCACAAAGCGTACAAAGATCTCGCATACCCGGGTTGAGCCATCCTGACAGCAAATCCGATACTCGCCGGCACAAACGGTCCCCCCCTCATCGCGACCTTTCGCCAGTAATGGTTTCCACCGCTCGAGGACCTCACGTCGGTAGTCAGGATCAGGATAGGCAATCTCGAACCATTCGGCCGTCGTGGCTGGTGTGTGACCAAATAGTTCACAGGCGCTTCGACTCCAAGAAAATATGTTCACATTCTCGGGATCGACAACGGCAGTGGGGATGGGACTCGAATCCAGCACCAAGCGCAGTTGCTCCTCGCTGGCCGCCAGCAACGCTTCGTTCGCCTTTTGATCAGTCACATCCTGGATCACACCATAGACTAGGTTTCTGTCGCGGTCATACTTCGCCACCGAATAGACGTCCACCAGAGCACCATCGGACGGTCTTTGTATGCGAAACGTAACATCATACGCTTCGCCCCGCTCGCACAGTCCCGTCAAAGCGCTATTTAGCATAGCCCGGTATTCGGGAAGCGGAATCTCCTGCACTTCCTTGATGCCCCAAAGTCGATTATCGAAGCCGTAGATGCACCGCGCTTCCTCAGAAGCGTCGACCATGCCTGTAGAAAGATCAAGCTCCCAGTCGCCAATGAGAGCAACACGCTGGGCACGATGTAATCGAGCTTCACTAACCCGCAATGCCGCCGTGCGCTCTGAAACTTTTCGCTGTAGCGACCATGACCAGAGGAAAACCATTGCAAGAATGCCCAACAGGGGAATGGCCACGACAGCGACATATCCCAAAAGGTCCAACAGCGATGTCGACGATTCTTCGTAGACCCCCATCCACTTGTCGTGGATTCGCCGATACTCACCACTTTGCTCGATTGCTTTCAGTCCTTCACTAAGATTCGCGAGTAGAGCCTTGCCGCCATTCTGGACAGCAAAACAGTATTGCGAAGCCAACAGCGGCACGTCACCTACAACCAGATTGCGCAACTTGAACTTGTCGATCCAATACAGCGCAGACATACGCGCCACAAGAGCACAGTCCTGCCGACCCGCAGCCACCTCCCGCAGCGCATCCTCTTGATCCCGCACCACCGTCAAGCGGTTTGTCAGACCTTGAGCCACGACCCACTCATGCAGGATATCCCCGTCCTGAACAATGATGGATAGATCCCGCAGTTCAGCGAGGTTGCAAGGCGGTCGCCCGTTTCCCCGGCGGACAACACTAACACGATGATTGATGTTGTGCGGCGGACTGAAATCGACGTTCGCGTCACGGTCCAAGGAATATGACATACCTTCGATAGCGTCAATCTCGCCCTTCTCAAATTCCTTGACGATATTGGCCCACGGTCCAAGCCGTATTTCGATATCCATCCCCACGGCCTGCGCCACAGCCCGCACGAGATCAACGTTGTAACCTGCCGGGTTACCTTTCTCATCAAGAAACTCGAATGGCGGGTAATTGTCATCCCCGCCGATGACAATCGGGCGGTCAGACGGCAGTTCGAGTGCCGCAAACCACTTGGAGTAAAGTCGGCGGCGCGTCCCGTCGGCCACCACCAACGCCAGGCCCTCGTTCAACATCGAAAGCGTGTCGCTATCGCCGTCCTTAACCGCAAAACAGAAGTCCTGCGTATAACCGGAGATCGGGCGATTCACAATCATCAAGTCTTGAAGTCCAAGCTCATCGATCAAACGAAGCGCAACCAAACGCTGCATGAAAACCGCATCGCCCCCCCCCTTCGCAGAGCATACGCAGTGCATCCGCAAAGGTGGGGACACTGATGATATCGAAATTGCGCTGCTCACGCAGAAGAAACTCTTCGGCATTGTCGGCATCCATCACCACCACGCGACGGCCTCGCAGATCGCCAAGATTGTGAATGTCACGAGAGCCTTGCCGCACAACGATGCAACCGCGCATCGTCATGTAGGGAACCGTAAAGTCAAATAGGGCTTCCCGCTCCAGCGTGCGGCCGACCAGCGGCAGCGCGTCGATCTCCCCACGTGCCAGCCACCCCTTGACCTCCGCCCAAGGGCCCGTGCGAAATGTAACGTCACGCTCCATTGCCTTTATCGCAACGCGTAGGAGTTCCACGGAGAAGCCTCGCGCCGAGCCCTGTTCGTCGACGGTGCAGAACGGCGGATAGTCGACTTCGCAGCCGGCTCGAACCCCATCCCCCGTTTGCGCTGGCGCTTCCTGACTCCAACCCCCTATTGGACACACCAGAAGGGCCAGAAAAAGAGACACGAGACCCACTCCGTCTCGTCTTCGCCCCTCCCTTTGGTCTTTCGCATGATATTCCACTTAGGTTCCCGCCATTTTGTCTGATAAAGTGCTAGATCGCAGTCGCCATCCACCATTGGACTTGATAGGCCAGACTGGTCGAACGCACCGCACATCACAATTGTTATAATTGTACGACAACATACTAAGGGAAACCACTATATTTTTCCGAGGGGAAACACTATGCGCTGTTAAGAAATTGATCACCTGCCTAACCCCCTTCACGACGCGTTGCCCAAATTAGTTAGAGCCCCGCAGAAACGGCACATACCAGCCGGGGCGAGGGCGCCCCGGCTCCATTATTCCAGAATGGGGTTGGTTTACTGAAATAGAGGTGGCCCGCCCCCGGGCCGCAAGGCGATGCCCCATTCCGATCAATGACGTCTGTATCTCTGCTACGTTCAACCAGCACCCGCCATAGCGGCAACAGACTGTGCCCCAGCACGCAGAAGTTCTTCGTTTGCCGGATGATCAAAGGTGTAGAGCGGTTTACCTGCCGCGAGGAGCTCCCTACATAGGGCATCCATCTTGCCTCCGCTTGTCGCGTGGGAAACCACGATGGCGTCGGCCATGCTGGCGACGAAGCGATTCCGAATCATCGCCGTCTCCGCAGTGACGTGGCGCATCTTCTCCGGAAACGGGGATACGATCGCTAGACGGCCACCCTCGACTGCAGGACGGCAATCTATCGGGCTAGTAGGCACGCGGCGATACATGCCGCGAGCGAGACACCAGATGACCGGGTGTGGGGATTGAAGCAGAATGCGGAGGCATTCCTGCTCCATGGGGGAATGGAACCCACTCACAACAAGAATGCCGTCGCGGCGAAATTTCTTGGCGAGGTCGTAGGTTTCAAGAATTAGTCTTCCAGGACATTTGACCGAGCAGAACAGCGCCACCTTGGGGCGCTTCAGGATCGAAGCGTCACCAACCGTCCTCAGAGTCTCCCCGCTGATACTCATACGGGCACCAAGAGGTGATACATGGTAAAGGGACGCCGCCCGAAATGGTGCTGCGTTTCGTCGACGTGCTCTGCTCGATGAACAATCCGCGATTTCAGAAGTCCCTGCGTCCCTGCCAAGTTGAGTTTCGTCCTGTTGTTGTCAATGGACTTGGATATGCCATCACGTGCTTTGTTTGTATCGCCGTCGAACACATACCCGAGCATTGCACCCGCTTGTTGTGCGGCAGAGTACTTGGCCGTCACGAAACACATCATACCTTGGTTGCCCGTAACGTATTCTCCAACCAGAGATGTCCACTTTCCTTTTCCATATGTGACATGCAGCCTCTTTGCCTCGATGGCGAAGTATGTGTCGCTTCCCTGTGTTGTCACGAAGCAAATATCAATGTGACCTTTGTGTTGAGCATCATCGACAGATTTATCAAGTACTTGGTATTCGGGACACACTACGAATGGGCCGCCGCGCATACGTAGATCGACTTGGAGGCGCTTCACAAGGCGGGTAGAGAGGTGGTTCTCAAGTTCGTTGGGGCTCTTCTTGCGAAGAGTTGAAGCACAGTCGAGCACCGTATCAAGAATTACGGGAATCTGGTCTTCTGGAAACAGAGCGACACAAGCTCGGGCATTCACGCATCGACCTCCCGCATGGCGTTGCGAGCATCCGCTATACGGGCATAGATCTCCGCGGCGTCGTTCAGCGCCGCTGTTCGGGTCCAGCCAATGAGGGCCGTCGGCTTGAAAATGTGGATGAAAGTCCCATCAAATGCAATGATGCCACGCAGGTAGTCAAGGCAGCCTGATCGAGATGACGATGATTCGGCCAGCCTGGCGACGGATAGGAAAGTCTCGTCTGAAGGTGTTACTTCTCTGAATGGCTGCGGATCGGCTGTTAGTTCAGCCGTAAGGCAGGCCATGTCACTGGCTTTATGGACACCCCCGGATATCGACACTCTCACGTCAGATTGCGATTGCCCGGCCCACTCATTGAGTGTGTTACCAAGAGTCTCGGCATACGAAGAAAGCCCGCCGGAGTAGTTCTCATAGTTGTTCTTCTGGATGGGGGCGCGGGTTCGCAGTTCTGCGCTCAAGCTGGCTGGCGTCGCACTTGGGATGACGATGTCAACACAGTCTTCAACCAACGCAATCTCCTGGTCTATGAGGCCGAAGTACTCAAACACAAGAGGATCAAGTTCAAGCTGGAGGTCTTCGGTTTCTCTCCGCCGGTTATCAGTCCATTGCTGATGCGCCAACACGTCATCTGCGTCCGGCTGCGTGGTCAGCATTCGGCGCTTGAGTGCTTTGACCCGCTGGGCGATCTTCTTTAGGATTTTGTCGGCAGTCGCTGGAACGTAATCGCAACCTGGCAACGGAAGGGGAAGCGAGAGAAGCTCCGTAAGCAGCATTTTGTCCCGTTCGGTTCCCCAGTTCGCTGCAACATTGAACAGGAAGTACTTGGCGAGCTTTGAGCGCACGTATACAGCTAAGAAGATCAGCAGGTCTTCGTCCTCGGCAGGCCCGCTGATTACCTGAAGCGAGTCCTGGAAAACGACGTCCTCAGCGCAATACGTAACTTTCGCAGATCCGTCTTTGCCAATTCCTTGACTCACCAACACAAGGGGGGACTCGTAGATACGGGGGTTACGTGCACGGTGAAGCAGAGGGAACCGCTCGCCGAGGGGAGAGCAGTCATCCGGCAGGACAAACAGACCGGGGAACGGAGCGGAAGCCTTCAAGAATGGTTTGGTATTCTTCCAAGGGCGCTGAGTCGGGTTCGTTGTACTTTTGGTGGCAGGCTGGAACCCTTCTCCTTTCACCCACCGCAGTTTCTCGCGGGGCTTTCCTGCAATGTCACCCAGTTTTGGCATTTGCTGAAGCAGATCGAGGAGCTTGATGTCGCGGGGCGTGCCCCAGAGATATTCTTTCCAGACTGCAGGTGCAGCGTCTTGATCCGCAGCAGCCAGTATCCGTCGGAGGGGGATGAACTTCCTGTCGGCGGGGGCCACAGGGATGATGCCATCGCGCCGGTCAATATGGGTTACTTTGGGCACCGAATACTGGATCAGAGCATCAGTCACGTCAGGCAAAGCAGCCCTGAAATGCACAATCATGCACGGGCATTTCGCCTCTTTGAATAAGATGAAACTGTAGTCGGCGAGCTGGACCACCTCCTCGACGGTCACGGTTCGCAACCACTCGCTCTGAAACTGATTCGTCTTATCGTTCAGGAAGGTTTTTGACGGCAGAAGCAGACAGGCCACGGCTCCTTCGGCGAGATGGTCGGGTACCTTCCGGGCAAATTGATGATGTTTGCCATTCCTCGCCCCCCGCCCCTCCCACGGCGGATTGCCGACAACATAATCGAAACCCTCGGGTAGTTTATGGGTGGGGGCCAGGAAGTCGTCTTCACGGATTACGGGGAAGGTCGGCAAGTCGTCGGAATTAGGATCGCGATGGAGAAGAATGCTGGGCAGTTTTCCCTTACGACGAACATAGCCCTGAACGTCTGGCGGATCGAAGCGATCAAGAAATGCAAGGTAGAGACTGAAGCAAGCAATGCGGCATGCTGTTGGGTTGACATCTACTCCGCAAAGTTGGTCACGTAGTATAGCGTTTAGGGCGTCCGCCTTGCGCCCATAGTCACGCGCCAAGGTCGGGTGCCCGGCTTCCCATGCGGTTGCCATGCGGTTAAAAAGCGTTACAAGGAATATGCCGGAACCGCAGGCGGGATCAAGGACGCGTTTACCCTCAAGCGTTTCGTCAGCAGGGATTGCCAAGTCAATGACCGTCTCGGCTAGGAACCTCGGCGTGTAGTATGCGCCCTTGGCCCGCTTTTCTGGCTCGTCTTCGCGTTTTAGAAAATCTTCATAGACCGCGCTGATCGTCTCCACGGGAATGAAACGGAAATCGTACGCCCAGAAATCAAGAGTGTATTGTCCTGTCCCTAGGTCATGGCCCTGGAGAAAATCCGTCAGACTCTGCAACGCAGCGGCACTCAATTGCCTACATTCGGAAAGGGTCGCACGCTCAAACATGCTCCCGTTGAAGTCATTCTTCAACCTTTCGAAAAGGCAATGAAGCGCATGTCTCTTGTCTTCGACCGTTCCCAAGGCGTCAAGCATCTGTCCAAGCGACGTTGCGGAAGAACGCTGGCATTCTGTGTGGTCATCCAAGTCGATGATTCCCCTATCAATCAGGTAGCACGCGAAGAGAATACGGGCCAGGAATGTGTGTACCTTCTCAACGTTGAGTCGGCTGTTGCTCTCGACGAGCTTGTCACAGAGCTTCCGCAGGTTGTTCAGCAGATATGCGTCAACGGTTTGCTCTGGGGAGAAATGCGCCGCGTTGGCTCGATAGTAACTGCCCGTTGCCAGTCGCAGCAGGAAAGTGCGCACATTGACAGCATAATCCGCAAGATTCAGCGCCTCGACCAGGCCGATGTCTTCCCCCGTTGAGGCATCCGCACGTGTGGGCTTGGCCAAACCGGAGTAGACGCGGACGGTTGTTGCATCGGCAACAACAAGCACTGTTGCAACGCCTTGATTCCAGAAGAGGCGCTGTAGGGACGCACCATCGCTTGGGGAAACCGGCTTACTCCGGACGGCAAGATACAGCGTCGGCAAACCATCAACGCAGAGCACTCCACTCAGCCCCAAATCATCCCATGCGCGGATGAGCACATGAAGATAGGGCGTAAGCGCTGAGTCGGCCTTCATTTCGGCCGGTGAGCCATAAAATAGCAGCCCTGCTGGCGCCTCTCTGCGGTGTGCGTCGACCAGTGCCTTTCGGCTTATCGTTTTGCTCTGCTTGTTCATTGGCTATCTAAGCGATTGTTCGTATTAGCGTTCTTGCCACGCCCTGAATCAGTAAGTCATCAACAGGTATAAGGTTCCCGTATGCCGGGTTTTCCGGCTTCAGGAATACTCCGTCTGCATCCTTTACCAGAGTCTTGAGAGAACACGCCTGATCTATCAAAGCCGCAACCATGTCGCCGTTCTCCGCTTCCCGTGTTCCATCAACAATGATCCTGTCGCCATCTAGAATTCCGCGACCCTCCATGGAATCACCATGGACGACCAGAGCGAAGGTCTTCCCTGTCGGCTCGAAGCCAAGCGTTTCGACGCCGATACGAATTGTCCCTTCAACCATCTCCTCGGCATCTACAGCAACGCCGGCCGGGATGTGACCCAGTACGGGAACAACCACCGTTGCCTCTTGTCTCGCTTCCTCCCCCACGAGGCGAACGGAGCGTGCTTTCCCTGGATCCCGATCAATCAAGCCCTTCTTCTCGAGGGCATCCAAACGATCACAGACGGCTCTCGTACTGCGAAGCCCAAAATGGTCCCGCATTTCCCGAACGCATGGCGTTGGTTGCCCCGAGTCGATTGCATCTCGGATGTAATCCAGTACCTGTCGCTGTTTTGGTGTTGGCCCCTTCATAACGCTACTCAAATGAGTAGTATATTCGACTGGAGCTGTCAACACAGAAATAGTGCAGGAGCAACAGTTGCTTTTCGCCCGCCATTGGCGGTTTGCTAAGCCTCTTCATGTTGTCAACTTTTCCTCAAAACGCTTGAAGGATGGTGATCGCCGGATATGGGTCATATCAGGTAGCTCTTTGATGATGCGCATCGCATCAACAAGACTGTTGTACTTCCCGCGCCCATTCTCCTTGAACAGCTTAATCAGACGCTTCTTTGGGCTGATGATCTGGTCCGGTTTTTTGCTGCTCCTGATCCTTTTTACCGGATGGCTTGTTCTTGAAAGACATGCAGTGAGTGCTCTTCCGTCTGCCAATAGCCACGCCTCCAACTCTTCGGTGATACAGACAAGACAAACAGGTTTGGCCTCCATTCCGGCATACGTGAGGGACTGCATTATGGCGTCTCGATCTGCTTTGCGACATGGCTTTTGGTTACTACCGTGCGGTGAAGGATAGAGGTCCCATACGATGAGGACTTTCTCGCAGCCCTGCGCAATAAGGAGTCGGACATCCTTGCCACAGTCACTGACCATTTCGGGTTTGTTTCTGTGGTTGACATATTCTACATCCAAGCTCGGGTTCAGCTTCTCTGCAAGATGCTTGCAGACCTGCCAGTCGGCTCCTTGCGCACCGCTTTCAAAGATCATCCCAATCTTCATGATCGCGACCCCCTGTCGAGACGTCCCATCGTGTACAACTTCCCAGGAGTAAAGCTTGAAGCCCAATCACTCACCACCTCTGAGTCCGCCGGACGAACGAACGTAGGGACACCATCGACTCGCTCACAGAGCACCAGATGCTGAAGGTGCAGCATGTCGAGAAGATAGGGAGAATGAGTGGTTAGTATAACCTGTGTATCTCCCGCTTGGACGGACATTCGAATTTCCTCTAGAACCAACTGAATAGTCCGGGGATCAAGCCCATTCTCGATTTCCTCTACCACAATTAATGGAGGAGGTCCCGGGCTACGAAGGAGGGCAAGAAGGGCAAGAATACGAAGCGTACCGGTAGAGAACAACCAACCTGGAATCTTGTACTCCTGTTCGGTCATTTCAAGGCTGACGGCACGTTCGAGTTCGGATGTGAGCTTCGGTTGCAGGTCCCGCGCATAGGGAAGGACGTACTGCATAGTGTCAAGAATGCCCTCAAATGCAGCAGAATCGGTCTGTTTTACCCAATGGAGGTACTGAGCTATATTCGTGCCATCCTTACTCAGCCGAATACTGCCGCCTGTGCGCTTCTGTGCGACGGGTTCCCCCATGTTCTGGGGAACCAGAGTAAGAAATTGCCAGTGACCTATGCCACCAGCACCGAGGTCCTGCATGACAGATTTCCCCTCGGCCATCAGCCCGCCCTGTTGGCGTCCTGGCGGCATGGGGTCATATTTCACAAGCCCTGAGTCGTCGCGCTCTATCTTGATTCCCTTTCGGAAGTTCAACTTCTCCCGCTGAATGAAGAGGTCATTTCCTCCATTACCCATGGTAATATCCATCTCCGCGCGAAAAGCCCCCAAAAAGCGGCCTCCATGTTTCCCCGTGATGGTAAAGGTCATAGGATTTGTCTGGTATGCCCGCTTCTCCTTCGTCTCTAGCCGGTCTTCATGCGACACGCCCTGATTCCAAGCGTGATCGAATCCATGCCATGGCGCCATGGAACTATCAAGATCCTCTTGTACTATTCGTTCAAACGTTTCCAGGCCTTCGATAAAACTACTCTTCCCTGAACCGTTGTTCCCAATCAGAACCGTTAGGGGCTCCAATTTAATGGTGCCACTATCCTGTATAGCTTTGAAATTGCGAATGCGTACACTCGTTAGGCTTGGTTGTTTCTTCATTTGATCAGTCCTTTCTCCACATCACGATACGCATTGCGGGCCGCAACCTTTACGGGGTCTGGCACAAGCGGGAAGGTCGTGAGAATGTGCGCGAACTCATCCTCCGTTAGCCCGTACAGGTGCGCGATGAGTCCGTCCAGCTCTGCCCGGAGCTTGGCGCACGCTACGGACTCGGTTACACCAACAGATTTCGCCGTTGCCCGCCCACCAAAGATATCTTTCGCAAGATCGTCGAATTCGGAAGTCGTGCAGATCAGGCGGGCTGTCCGTTCCACAATAGAGAGCAAGGCCGCATCCTTTTTGGTCAGGCGGGGAATCGGAAGCTGATACATGTAGAACATGTTACAGTGAGCCGTTATCTTCTTTCGAATGAGCCAGTCGATTGTGAAGCTATCGAAGAGCGAAGTAACAAACACCAGAGTGTGGGGATCATTCTGCGTGGACGACACAACCAGAGTGTTTCCCGCATAGCATTTCGCCGGGATTATTGAGGCAATAAGAGATCGTTCATTTGTTGTTGCCGTTATGTCGCGAAACCCAAGACGAATTGACTCATATCCTAGCTTCTGGCCCGAGTCATCTTCCTTGCCAAGTAGGTTCAGACGCCCCTCATTTTCTTCAACCCACCATTTTGGATCTGCATATAGATGATCAAAATGCCAGATCATCTTCCCCTCATACAGGGGTAATCGCCCCTTTCCTGATTCCGTCTTGAATAGGTGACTGTCATTGGTCATGTGAAACTCAGCAGAGAATCGTAGATTCCATTGACCAGGGATGTCTTCTCCGAGAAGGGGGACATGGAGGAGCTGTTTCGCGATCTGGACATCTAGCGCACTCCTGAATTCCATAACTGATAGCGAATCAGGGGCCAGTTTCCTGATTAGTCCGACTGAAACATCAATATGAGCCGACGATGTATGCAGAAACTCCTCAAGTTTGTCAGCCGCAACAGCTTCACGTGGGTTGATTCGGAAGGCTGCCTGAAACGACTCAGACGTCCCCCCCTTTACAAACGACAGGATGCAGAACTTGAAGGCATGATGGACGTTCTCGAAGACAAATTTCTCGTTCGAGAGGCCGAAGAGACGGTCGATCCTGGATGAACCAAACAGCATCTCGCGCAGCTGTTTCGTTCCGAGATCAGTATAGACTCCACTCGGGACAATAATACCGCAGCGCCCATCGGATCGCAACAGACTGTGACACTGCTCTAAGAAGAGCTTGTAAAGGTTGATATCGGTTCCGGCCTTCTTGCCATTCACGATGCTGATCTGATTGTGGTATTGCTCCGCCGATCGGAAAAAACCACTGAGATGTGGAAATCCGCTGAGATAGTCCAGCCAAGAGCTTAGTATCCTCGGATTGTTCAGGAGCTTCGCTTGCTCATTCTGGAATTCTTTGATTGTCATTTTCTTCTTGGACACGGCATCCGAATAGTCCTCGAAGAACTCCTTGCCGTTGGGTTTGAAGATCTCCCAAGGCGGGTTAGTGATGATGGCGTCGAAGCCGCCTCGCTTATTGATGATTTCGTCGAATTCATAGCCCCAATGAAAAGGCTTCTGGGCAAGGATGTCGGATTCCCGAAGATCCCGCTTCTTTGAGCGCCCGGCCTTGTTCTTCTTGTCGTCCCAGGTGACTTGCTCATACTTGATGTCCAAGCTCGTGAATTGCTCAAGCAACAGCTTGTTGAGAATGCTCTGGGCGGCCTGTTTCTTCGCTTTAATGCCATCGCGCAACTGTTGGAGGTCGGTGCCGTATCCCGTGGCACGGCGATAGACGGCCACCAGTTCGTTCTTCTCTTTGAGCAGCTCCTCGAATTTCTGCCCCTGGATCTTGGCCAAATATTCACGCTCGGTCTCCTTGCGCGTCTTCGCAACCTTACTCTCAACTGCAAACCCAAGCTCATCAGGCCCCGGCTCGCGAACCATGGCAGGTTTTTTCTTATGTGCAGAACCGCCGGTTAGGGCGTTGAACTTGGATGGATCAACATGCAGCAACCCGATCAGGGAGTTGCCGGCCATGATGTTGAATTCGATATTGGGCAACGGTTCGAGTTCCTCCACCTTGCTCGCCGCAGCAACGAGGGCGAGAAACAGCCGCAGCTTTGCTATTTCCACAGCCTCTTCCATGATGTCTACGCCGAACAGGTTGTCCGTGATAATGCGTTTCTTAATGAAGTAGCTGATGCTTGGATGATCTTTTTGGATCTTCTCTAGCTTCTTCATGAGCCCTTTATGCCCAAGAAATTCGATCCTCCCGATGACGGCGGAGTAAACGTTGATCAGAGTTTTCATGGCAGCAACCAGAAACGCGGCAGAACCACAGGCTGGATCGAGCAGGCGAAGATCCGGGAGGACATGATCAAGCAGAAGCTGACAGAGACGTGCGTCGAGATTCAGGAGGAGGTCGCCTATTTCGTCAAACCGACGGGATGCCCCCGTGGCGTTCTTGTTTACCCCATCGAGAATGAGCTGATGAATAGTGCGCTCGCACAGATATTCCGTGATTTCGGGGCGGGTGTAGTACGCACCAAAGGCCTTCTGGTTGATATATTTCTCAAAGATATACCCTAGGACATCTGGATTGATCTCGTTGTCCTTACCGCCCGGGGTATCATTCAGATTCCATGAATAGTCAGCGAAGAGCGTCAACAGGTTCTTGAATGCTTCGTCAGGTACGGTGATGTTCGGCCAGTCAATCTCAATGCGGTGCCTGAGGAATAGGCCGCCATTGAGGTATCTGATCTTTCCGAGGAGCTGTTTGATGGAATTACTTCTGTCGTCTTCTGGTTTGGCAAATCCTTCAAAGAAGAGAGGCTTGAGGAACTCTTGAAAATAGAGATCCTTGCCCTTTCGCTGCATGGTTGCGAGTTTGTTCTGTAGATAGAACTCATCCCCGCCGTCCAAGAAGAACTTCTTCTGGAGGAAATAGATGAACATCAGACGATGCAGGAGGACGGAGGCATACCAGCGGCGGTCCTTCTCATCTTTGATGCCCTTGATCAGGTCCATGAATGCAAGATGTTGATCCTGAAATTCGCCGTAGAACTTCTTGGTGACCTGCTCTACATCAAGCGCAGTCTTGAGACGTTCGGTCACCTCAATGAGGGGGACGTCTCCGGTCGCCTCGAAATCACCAATCTCGAACACCATGGCGCTCAGTTTGCTGAGGAACAGATCGCCAGGCTGCCCCTTTACATAGGTGTGGCTTCTGGGGTGTAGCTTGCCGTCCTGGCGTTTGACCCAGTACCAGAGGCTTTGAGTGCTAGCGGCATCCACGAAGATAAGAAGATTCTCGTGGTAGTGTTTTGCGACGACCTTATGGATAGCCAGACGCGTCTTGGCATCGGGAATCTCACCATCCTCGGACTTAATCTCCAAAGCAATGACACCGGCCAGCTCTGCCAGAGGGCAGCGCGAAAATGACTTCTCCTTGATCGCAAACGGGGTTTCATGCCGTGCGCCGGGATTCGACCATCCGAGTTCTTCGATAAACAGCTTCTGAAATTCGAAACCGTTAAGATAGTCACGGCAGCGAGAGAGATTCAATGTCATGACTGCTCCTCCCCTGGTTCGCTGAATAGCCCCATGGAGCAGACAATGCGGGGCTCACGGCCCTCTTCTTCATCGTGAACCAAACAGAGTCGCCCCTCGGCGCGCAGCATAAGGGCAAGTTCAGCCAGTTGATCGTCACTAATGCCAGCTTTGAGTTGGCGATTGAGTGTGTCCGTCGCGACTTGGCGCAGCGGAAATTTGTAGATTTCATCAAGGACTCTGTTGATCTCATCGGAGTTCGCCTCAAACAGGGTTCCCTGAATATCCTGAACATAGTGCTTCAGACGCTCGTAAGTTCGGAATCTCGCCCCGCGCGGGTTGCCAAGCTGACCGCCGATGCGCTTCTCTTCGCGGACAATGTGTTCAACGCCAGCCTGTACCAGTCCGTGATGCGCGTCATGCCGCGGCAGGGCAGGCGTGTCCGGGGTGCAGGCAGCCGCGCGTAGAATCTCCATCTGTGACTCCGTGATGCTTTCACCTTGTTGGTTCACATAGGCCAACGCATCATTGCGTTCGGCGGTCCGCATGTAGACCAAAACGCCTTCCGGGCGGCGAGGTATCGTTACATGGTGGCGGGTCGAGTAGAGCACATCAGGAAGCGTCTCAATTGTCTTCAAAAGCTTGGGGTCGCTATCGGTGGCATTCTTCCATATCTGATAGGCCTGCGACGCGAGGTCGACTTCGGCGTCATCATCTCCATCAAGCAGACCTGCTTTTTCCGTAAACAAGTTTCGGACTGTCAGGTCATCGCTTTGATCCTCGAAGAATGCTTCATCGCTTCCGACCACCTCGGCATTCTCTTTCAGTCGGTGGCGCACACGCGACCGAAGTTTGATGATCCGTTCCACGCCATCGGCAGTGAAGAATGAATAGCACAGAATCTCGTCAGCGTTCTGACCAATACGATCAACTCGACCGACGCGCTGGATCAGGCGGATGATGGCCCATGGTAGGTCATAGTTCACGACAACCGCACAGTCCTGTAGGTTCTGCCCCTCACTAAGGACGTCGGTTGCAATCAGGATTCGGATTCCCCGGTCATTCGTGGTTTTGTCCTGCTTGTCATTGCTGATGGGGCTGAAACGCCATGCCAACGCCGTTGGATCGGGCGTGTCGCCCGAGACGCCAGCATGATCAGTCATCCCGCGCGATCGAAGTTGCTTGTCTACGTAGCGGACGGTATCAGCAAACTGGGTAAAGATGAGCACTTTCTCTGAGGGATGCTTCTTCGTCAGCAGGTCAACAAGCGCATTCAGTTTCGCGTCCCTGCTCGGATCCCAAGCCCCGTTCTTCTCCAGTAGGTCCATTAGCTTGTTTGCGTCGGCCCGGAGGTGCTTCTTGAGCTTCTTCACAAACAGGGACGACTGCAGCCAACGGAACTGGTTAACCTTCTTCTCCGCGTACACCTGATAGACCGATGCGGCTCGTTCCTTGAATGCGTCTTCGGTGTAGAGGGCGGAAGCGTCCTCTGGGCTACCCTCACCAAACAGATCGCTACTGACACCCGCGGAATCCTCGTCATGCAAGCGCGTATCGAGCAATTCGGCCCCTTGAGAACCGATGGGCAACGGAAGGTTATGCTCTATTGCGTGTAGGTAGACGTAGTTTCGAAGAATGTGCCTTTCAATAGACTGGATGAAAGCTATCCCAGAACTCTCAAGGCGCTTGAACAGGTTGGTACGGCAAAACCCCATTAAGCGTTTGCCTGCGCGCGAAAGATCGCGAAGTGCCTCCACCTCTTTTTGCGAGGGAGGGTGTTCTGGGGATTTTTCCTCGTAGTTTCCCAACCCGTAGCGAGGGAGTGAAAGGCTGTTGATGGTATCCACCACCAGGTCTGAGTACAGGCTGGCGTACTGGTCGCTGGGATTATTTTCATCCGCAACAAAAGAGACTGTACGTGGAACACGAGTAGGGAAATAGGAGCGGCGCCCATCCGGAAACTCAAGATACCTGCGCCCATTCGATGGATCAGTATGTGCGTAGTTATCTTGGATAAATGAGCGGGTACGCCGAACAAGATAAAGCCTCATGAGATCTCGCCAATCGTCGGGATGCTCGCTCTTCTCGAATGCTGCAAGGGTTCGTGGGGAACACTGATGGCGACGCAAAAACTCAGTTTCCGTCATATCTCTGAGATAGCACTCAGGCCGAATGCCGATGTCGCGCTCATCATCAACGAAAAGACGGAGCTGGTTGGAGAGATCGAGGTAGGTCTTGTTGTAGGGAGTTGCGCTAAGCAAGACGACGCGGCTGTCATTCTCCTTGAGATACTCCTGTAGTGCGCGATATGTCCGGCCTTCGCGGTTTCGTAAGTTGTGACTCTCGTCAACGATGACCAGTTGATAGCGTCGTTCATCAGGAAGGTCACGTATAGCGCAGCTGATAGACAGCACTTTGCCGCGCAGGCCATAGCGTTCACGGTAGTCATTCCACATGGGGACCAGATTCTTGGGGCAGATTATGAGGACGCGCATGCCGTAATCGTCCTCGAAAATCCTGGCGAGCGCGGTAGCGATGAGTGTTTTTCCAAGACCAACGACATCACCAATCAAAACACCGCCACGTTTGTTTACGTGATGAGCAGCAATTCTCACGGCCGCTTCCTGAAAATCAAATAGCGTGTTCTTGAATTCGCGCGGAATATGGAACTGGGACAGACCCGCCCGGGCTTCCTCGGCTAGGTGATAGGCCATCTTGATGTAGATATGATAGGGCGGCACCAGAGTCTCGCGGGCCCAGCTTTCATCAATTATCTGAATCAGTTCTTTTGAGATATCCAGACAGAAGCGATCATCCCAGCGATCATCAAACCACTTGGAGAGTTTCTGCGTGGCATCGTGGTCAAGAACATCAATATTCAGTTCTCCCTGTCGGGAAAGGCCGGACATGGTTAGATTGCTGCTGCCCAGGTAACCCACGATCGGATTGATTGGGTCAGACCGAAAGAGAAGATAGAGCTTCGCGTGCAGTGTGTGGCGCAGATGGAGTTTGACAACGACCTTCTTCTCGCGGAGTCGATGTGCGAGCTGACGCAACCCTTTCTCATCAGCGTTGTTGGGTGCGCCAAATATGAGTTGCCGCCGGAACTCCTCGGCGAGAGCTTTCTTTAGACGAATGGCGCTCTGGTTGTCAATTGCCTGGTCCCTGTCCAGAAGACTTAGCGTCGCTCTGAGTTCGTCTTGAGGGAGTTTCTGCATGCCGACCAGCAAGCGGCAGACACCACCGGCGTCAGACCAGTGCTCAATATGGGAATCCAATTGCCTCCAACCACGCAGGTTGAAATAGCCAACACAGAAATCTGCGCGATCTGATAGATCGAGCGTCTTCTGTAACGCAGGCGCTAGAGATTCCTCAATATTGTCAAATATCCGTGGCATTGCCTCTGCCCCCTAGGTGTTTCTTGATTCGCTTGCTTGACCTGAATTCACCCAGTTGTCGACTTCGGTGAGTTTGAATTTCCATAGCCGCCCGACCTTGCGGGCTGGCATAGCCTTATTTCTTATCCACCTGTGGATCGTATCTTGACTGACACCAACGTGTTCAGCGATCTCCTCAAGCGAATACCATCTTTCTGGTTCTGACATCAGCGACCGCCTCCTGCTGTCGAAATAGCAAATGCTGCGCAATCGTACACTCTAATACGGAACTGTACGTATCATATTCACAGGATTGTATGCAAGGTGGAAGCCTTGCGCATTCGCCTCTCTCAAACTCTTTTTCGTCACAATGAGGCGAAACTTCGAAAGCAGAAATCAGAGCGATGCAACATCCTGAAGTACGATTGATAACCCAGGGGCGAATTGCAAAAGTGACGCACGACCCGTTCTTTCGAAGCAAAGCGGAAAGCGTCACTGGCCCGGACGCATGAAACCCGCTCTGAACTGTCATGTTCTGGTTCTGTTCTTTTCCAGCCAAACCTGTGCTTCAGGATGCGCCTTCCATGCCGGTTTTAGAATGTCCCATGCAATGATGGCTTCCTCTCGACTGCCCATACTGTAAGAATCCGGCATTGATTTCGGCAACTTACGATGCTCAAGAAAATAGGCCATTGCATGACCATTCTGCTTTTGTGCGTGACCCAGAGATTTCAATGCCCCGTCACGGTCATCGGAAAGAAACCGCTCCAATACATGCGCCCAAGCGAAAACGGCACTATATTCTCGATCATCTTTGTAGTTTTTAAATAGCCGTCGCGCTTTTTCCATCTGCTGAAGAGTCAAATAGCATGCCATTAAACCATAACGTATGCCCTGATTGTCATTAGCGTTTAACTTCAGCATTTCTTCATGCTCGACCGTGGATTCCTCAATTTTCCCCGCATCCATCAACCTAAGCGCCAATTGACTGCGAGCACGCATATAGGGTCGAGTCTCTAACACACCCCAGAAATACCCAGCATTGTTCTTGAAATACGCCTTTCCAAGATTCGCCTCCCCAGTCTTAACCAGTTTTCTCAGGAACTCAATTCGCTCGTCGCTTTCCATCGGCGCAAAATTCATCAACCCCAGCCATGCATCAATATTTGTGGGATCAATCTCGACAGCTTGCTCCAGCAAATCAAATGCATCTTCAGGATCTGCACATTCCCCCGCGTCATACACCAAGTCCTGTGCCGCGTATTCGTTCTTAGAGCCCTTTGCTGCGCCGCCCATCATACGCTCCATCTGGCGCATAATAGACACTGACTCAATAGTTTGTTTCTTCTTCATAATCGTAAATCACCATCCTCCTCTAGGGTTTCACAAACCTCGGCTTTAGAAGCAAAACTTTAAGAAGTTTTACAGCGGCGAGGATGTCGCTGTAGCACACCATCTCGGATGGGGAGTGAATGTAACGACAGGGGATGGAAATGCATCCGGTCGCCACGCCCGCGCGACTTTTCTGAATAGCGGCGGCATCGGTGGTACCCCCATCCAAAACTTCACGTTGATAGGGAATGTTGCCACGCTCTGCCGTATCTATCATCCAATTTTTAACCCAGGGTTGCACAATCATGCCGCTATCTTTGATCTTGATCGCAGCACCCTTCCCCAATCCAACGTCCATCTTCTGCGTCGGCTCAGGGGTGTCGCAGGAATGAGTTACATCCAACGCCACACCAAGATCCGGCTGAATTCCGTAGGCGCCTGTCACAGCCCCACGCAGTCCGACCTCCTCTTGCGTCGTGAAGGCAAAGCACACATCGTGCGGCAACGGCTTGTCTTTGAGTTCCCGCATGACTTGAATCATCACGGCACACCCAATGCGATCGTCCATGGCTTTGGAAACAAGTTTGTCGCCAATCTCAACCATGGGTTGCAGAAAGACACCGACGTCCCCCACTTGCACAGGGCAGTCGTTGGCACTCGAAGCGCCCACATCAATATAGAGGGAACGCATCGAAGGTGCTTCGCCCGCCTTCTTGGGTTTCTCGGTGTGGATGACACCCACCACGCCATTCTCAAATTGAACACGTCCCCCCAGTTCGTAGGTGGGCGATACGCCCCCTAATGCGGCTGCACGCAAAAAGCCGTTCTTGTCGATGTATGAAACCATAACGCCTATCTCATCCATATGGGCCGCCACCATGATGGTCTTGCGCTTCTTGGCGGTCCCTTTGCGCAGGGCCAAGAGGTTGCCCATTGCGTCGACGTGAGGCATTTCGGAACAACCGCGAATCTCGGCGCGGATACGCTTTCGGATGCCATCTTCAAAACCCGAGGGCCCAAAGCCCTCTACCATGTTGCGTATTGTTTTCTTCATGCCTGTACCTTCAGTAGGGTTGGGGTCATTTCACGAATAAGGTCTTCGACAAGATCTATGCTATGGCGCATATCGCGCAAGCTCATCACCGATACCGGGGAATGGATGTATCGAACGGGCACACTGATCGACAACGTGGGTATGCCGTCCTGTGACTGTTGAATCGCCCCCGCGTCGTTGCCACCGACACCGGGTTGCTTAAACTGGCAGGGAATGCCGCGCGTTTCCGCTCGCGTGAGCGCATACTGAACCAAGCGGCGAGGCGCAATCGTACCGCGATCACAAAGCGTTAGCGCTGGCCCCTTCCCCATTTGGGTGACGGAACATTGCTCACGTTCACGCGGACTGTCCTCGCAAATGGTGCCTTCCAAAACAAAGGCGACATCCGGCTTTGTGTGATACCCGGCAACGCGAGCGCCACGCAGTCCGACTTCTTCCATTGTCGTGAAGGCCGCATGCAGATCAAAGGGGTAAGGCCCTCGCTTAAGCAACTCCACCAGCATGGTGCATCCCACTCGATCATCGAAGGCCTTGCCGCCTACTAAACCGCGCCCCATCTTTCGAAAGCGAGTGTCAAATGTTGCATAGTCACCCTGCTTAACTAGGCCCTCTGCCGTCTCTTTTTTGTCAGCACCAATATCAATGACGAGATCTTTACCCGGTGTCATCTTGTTACGTTGATCAGCCGGCACCACGTGAATCGGGGGTGATATGATGACCCCCGGAACACGGTTGGGGCCTATTCTTAGACGCTTTGTTGGCAGCACTCGCTCGTCAATGCCACCCACGTTCGTGAAGTGCAAGAGTCCATCCCCATCCGCATGGGTAATCATAAAGCCGACTTCGTCCATGTGAGCCGCTACCATGATGCGCATCCGCCGCCCAGACTGTGCGCCACGCTGAACCGCCAGGAGATTGCCGAGATGATCGACCTCACTTGTATCGACGACATCGCGAATGGCTTCGTGAATCCGATCACGCACTTCGCCTTCGCATCCCGAGGGTCCAAAGGCATTGGAGAGTTGTTCAAGCAGCATGGTCGTCACCTCCAGCATTCATCGTCGGCCACGTTAATGTATCCAGAAAGTCAGGGCCCATATCCGCAATGGCGAGTGCAATAAGGCGAGCACAACGGCGCAGATCTTTGACCGAAAGCGTCTCCACCGGCGTATGCATGTTCCGTATAGGAATCGAAAGCAGTACAGCGGGGATGCCGGCACGCGTAATCTGCATGGCATTGGCGTCGGTCCCTGTGCCTCCCGCACTAACACTGCACTGAACGGGAATCTCGTTATGCTCGGCCGTGTCCTTGAGATGCTTGAAGAGGGCAGGATGTATGTTGGGACCAATCGTCAACGTGGGTCCCTTTCCCAAGATTTCCTGACGCTCCTCAGGCACTCCGGGTTGTTTGCCAAAGCCAACGTCGACAGCGATACCCACGTCGGGGGCAACGCCATAGGTGCTTGTGAAGGCACCGCGAAGCCCAATTTCCTCCTGGACGGTTGCAACGCCATAGACATCCCAGTCGTGTGGCATTCGAGACAACGCATCCATACACGTAATCATCGCCACCACCCCGGCGCGATCGTCCATCGCCTTTCCGCAAAGGAGGTCACCGTTGAGCTTGCCGCAGGAGACGTCAATCGTCACCAAATCGCCTACGGCAACCTGTTTAAAAAGTGCACTAGCGGAAAGCCCCACATCTATAAACAGTTCATCCATGGGAACCGCACGCTTGCTTCCGTCCGTGGTGTGAGGAGGAAGACATCCAATGACGCCGGGCAACGCTTTTCGACCGTGCACGATAACCGCATGCCCCGGCAAAATGCGAACATCGTACCCACCCACTTGGGTAAATCGAATAAACCCCTCATCGAGACGCTTCACCATGAGGCCAATTTCATCCATATGGGCTGCCACCATGATGCGGCGGCGGTTGCACTCACCGCGTCGCTGCTGGCCGCGCCTCAAGCCAATCAGGTTTCCCATCGCATCCTGGCGAATCTCATCACATGACGTTTCAAGCGACTGCCGCACCAGCGCGCGTACCTCATCTTCATGCCCGGAGACGCCAACGGCGTTCGAGAGTGACTTCATTAATCTTACCAAATCCATATGGGTCTCCTAAATTTTGCCCCTTGCCTCTGAAAACATCCGTAATGCATTCAAATTCAACACCCAACAGCCAACAAGGAATATCCAACATACAAGTGAGAGACGAATGCGAATGAGACGACAATGGACATGCCATTCTCTCCCCTCTCGCTCCCTTGGACATTGGATATTCCTTGTTGGTTGTTGGACATTCAGTTCCCTAAAAACCTAAGCTTACTCACGCGACCCACTGACCCCTGACTCCCCTATATAAACCCAATCCTCCGACTGGAAACGACCTCTTCGGGGAGTTCTTCGATAAAGCGTGAGGGCTGACAATACATAATGCCGCCATCGCGCATGCGTCGGACTTCGGGCGTACACAGCACAAGTTCATCTTTTGCACGGGTGGCGGCAACATAAAACAACCGGCGCTCTTCGGCTTCACCTTCATCCGATTCATTCACGCTGCGCGGCGAGGGAAACATACCCTCCGTGGCCCAGATGATGATGACCACGGGCCATTCAAGTCCTTTGGCCTGGTGTACCGTGCTCAACCGTACCGCATTACGCTGCGCGGGAGAGAGTGCTTCGTCCTCGGCATCTAGGTTCGTGAGCAATGCTACATCGCTAAGACATTGCTCAATCGACTCGAATTTATCCGTGTGCAAAATCAGCTCGCGGATATCATCAATGCGCGATTCGTAGTTATCAAACGTGTCGATTGCATAGGTGTCGTAGAAGGCTTCGAGAAAGCGTTGAATGACATCGCCTCCGCTGCCACTCAAATCTTCATCGTGGTAGGCCTCAAGAATCGGGTCCACCTGTTCCCATCGTGGTTGTGCACTTTTTCGAATCGACGTCAACAGCAACTTTCGGGCAACGGGGTCGACAGTATCAAATCGATTCCCTAGCTTTTTCCAGAGCTTCTGTGCACCCACCGCACCCACGCCCGGCAGCAGACAGACAAGGCGATCAAATGCCAATGCGTCTTCTGGACAGGTAAGCACACGCAATAGACAGAGCATATCTTTGATATGAGCTTGCTCGAAAAACCGCATCCCGGAGGTGATGACGTGTGGAACGTGCTCACGCGTCATTGCCATTTGAAGCTCCATAGCGTGGTAGTGCGCGCGATAGAGCACCACGATGTCGGAGGGGCGATACCCCTCACGCGTAAAGTATTGAATCCGATCGACGACATAACGCGCCTGGTGTTCGCCATCGCGCAGAGCGGCCACCGTTGGATTGTGGTAAGGAGCACGTGTGGCGCGCAGGGTTTTGCGAAATTCCTCAGGATGACCCGAGGCCCCAACGGTCGCATTAGCCAACGCCAGCACCTCAGGGACACTACGATAGTTGGTTTCAAGCTTGTAGATCTTGGCGTCGGGATAGCGCTGCTTGAAATCAATGATGTTGCGATAGTCCGCCCCACGCCAGGAGTAGATACTCTGGAAGTCATCCCCCACGACAAACAGATTGCGGTGATGCCCAGCCAGCAAGTTTACGAGCTCAGCCTGAATCCGATTTGTGTCCTGATATTCGTCAACCAAAACATACTGAAACTGCATCGCATAGCGTTCCCGCACGTGGTCGTGCCCCCGTAGCAGTTCGAGGCAATTCACTAGCATATCGTCGAAATCCATCGCATCAATTTCACGTTTCTTGGCAACGTAGCGTTGCAGAACCGCAAGAACGGCGTGCTGATCAATATCGTCGTGCCCCTCAAAGTGATCGAAAATGGCATCCCTAAGAGCCCGCTCCGCATTGGTTGCCATGCTCAGGACATGCAACAGCACATCACGCTTTGGAAACTCCTTGCTTTGCAGCTTCAACTCTTTGACGCAATTGGCCATCAACTTGCGCGAATCATCCCGATCCATAATCGTGTAGTTATTACGATAGCCAATCAGCGTTGCATGGCGCCGCAGAAGTCGGTTTGCAATATGGTGGAAGGTTCCGCTCCAGGGAATGCCGGCGGGGTGTCCAACCAGTTCGTCTGCACGCTCAAGCATCTCTTTGGCAGCACGATTAGTAAAGGTCAGCAAAAGCAGTCGCTCGGGATCGACTCCCTGCGACACCAGATAAGCCACCCGATACACGAGCGTACGCGTCTTGCCCGTGCCTGCGGCAGCCAGAATCAGCATTGGGCCCTCGCCGGCGCTTGCAGCCGCAAACTGCTCCGCATTCAGGTCACTTTCAAAATCAATTGTCTTCATGCTTGGACCAACAAGGCATCAACAGTCATCCCCTCAAACGATGCATCAACACCGCGCATTGCCCCCTGCACAATCTCCACGATACGCGAATCTATTGAGCTCAACCCTAGATCGGCCGGAGCGGCCCCAGAGTGCATGACCACCCGGATGACCTCACCGACCTGCAACGTCGTCGGCGATTTCAACAACGCAAAGGTCCCCTGCTCATCTGACAGCTGCGCAAGATAGCCTGACTGAACCAACTCCTCAATCACGGCATTCAAAAACCGGACAGGGACACGATTTTTACGGGCATAGGCCGCGACACAAAACTTGGGAGAGAGAGACATCATAGAACGCGCTGCCTCAACAATGACGGCAAGCGCCAGCGTCATCCGCGCCAGAATATTAGCTTCACGCGCATTCTGCTCCATCTTAAAGGTGGTGCAATTCTGTACAGCAAATGCGACCTCAGCCCCGAATAGCATGATCTGCCAACTCATATAAACCCAAGCCAACAAGATCGGAACCACGGCAAAGCTACCGTAGATTTTGCCATAACGGGCGGCACCAACCTGAATCATGGCGCACAGAGAAAGCCACAACAAAAAGAGGATCGCAGAGGTGAATCCACCTGCAATAGCGGGTCGGAACCGCACGCGTGTGTTCGGCATGAACATGAGCACAAAGGCAAATGAAAGCGAGGTCATTGCCATCACCGTCAAATTCTTAAAGAGGCCGGATGCCGCCAATCTCTGAACAAACGCCGCCGTATTCTCATCCAAGAAACGTGTCAGCATATCCATCACCGGCATCGAAGCCGCAGCCACAATCAAAACGGGGAGAATAAGCAATACACTCAGGTAGTCCGTAAACCGTCGCCATACAGAGCGTCCCACACCAATACCCCATACACGATTGAACGACCGCTCTACACGTCCGAGCACGGAGATCACCATCCAAATCAACAGAACCAACCCGACGGTGCCCAATTTGGCGAAATTGATGTTATCAACCTTCTCAAATCCCTGTTCCACAATCGCATTGATCCGCACGGCCAACTCGTTTCGTGCCAGAGCGTCGGAATCGGCAGTAACGGAATCCTGCGCGTCACCCACACCATTCGTCGTAGCGAGAGCGGGTTCCACCTTAAACGTTTCGGTCCAGCTCGACACCTGCCCCTGAATCCAATTCTTTGCCGTGTCCGCATCGCCAAAGCCCCGAGCCATAGAGAGGCAAAGCGCCAGCACCGGCACAATGGCCATCAGAGAGCTAAACGTCAACGATGCCGCATGCATAGAGCACTCATCGTCACGAAACCCCTTAAATACTAATGTCACAACGCGCACGGCCCGCACACCAACACCGCGCAATGCTGAAAGCGATGTCAGTTCAACGTCCCACACATCTTCCGTTGCAAACTTCCAAGCATGACGAAAAAAGGAGCCCATACGCTGGAGTGCCGTCTGGAATGACTTTAGCTTCACCTTTTCCTCCTATAGAGTGTCCAGGCGGCAAGCGATTTGGCATCTCGTATGTCGCCTTTATTAATCATCGCCTCAATTTCGGATTCCGTTAGAAACACAACATCAAGCCGTTCATCATCATCAGGCCGAGGCGAACCCCGCTCTGGCAATAATGCCGCAAAATAGACATGCATCACCTCTTTAGAATACCCAGGAGCAGGGTAAATCACCCCGAGCTTCTCTAACGACCGTGCATCATATCCCGTCTCCTCTTTGAGCTCGCGGCGGGCACAGGTGTCGGGGGCTTCATCGGGATCCAGCGTCCCCGCAACGACCTCCAACAGCTCCTCTTCCACCGCTTTACGGTATTGCCGAACCCAAACAAACTGCTCATCGGGAAGCTGCGCCAGAATGACAGCGGCACCCGGGTGCTGAATGATCTCGCGAACCGTGCGTTTTCCGCACGCCAGCTCAACATCCAGCACATCGACATGGATCAGTTTTCCTGCAAACACCGTTTTTGAATGAAGCGTCTCTTCATGCATACTTCATTTATACCGATGAAAGCCGATCCTGTCCATTCAGGATGTGGGAGGGCCTTCGGAACTCACCTGCCACGCCCTGCGGATCCGAGGCACTGCACCATTGTCTGCTTCTTACCGCGGATCCTCCGGCCGCGATGGCACAGGGATGCGTCCACCTCCCGCTTTACCTTACCGACCGCTGGACGGAGGACGCTGTTGGCACCCAGTGAACGGGTACTCAGGATGTCAGGGGGATGGGAGAACTGTGGACTGTGGAAGGTGTTTGGAGTGCTCCGACGCAGTCGGCACTTTGGATTCGAACGGGTGCGTGCTGACTGTGTCGCGTGTTCCTGCCTATATTTGTGCCATATGGCATCTCAAAACACGCAAAGATCGCGTAATCTGTCATTCCGAGCTTGCCGAGGAATCTCAGCCCCCCTCGGTCATGCCTGAGATCCCTCGGCAAGCTCGGGATGACAACAGCTTCTTTTGTATGGTACGTGTTCAGTGCCTTTCAATGCCATATGGCAGTATCAGGGGCGGGCGGAAAACGTGTAAGTCTGTCGTTTAAGACCTAATCCGCATAAATATTTATTCCAACCGTGGCTTGACATCAGAAGCCAACTTACGTAAGTTTTCACGGTTTTTCGCCAGAACCCCGTAACGCGGGACGGCAGAGGCGTACGAAGGAAGTTAGCTATGGAAGCATATGCAGTAGTAGAAACCGGTGGTAAGCAATACCGGGTTCAAGCAGGTGACAAGCTCGAAGTTGAAAAGCTCGTTGCAGAGGTTGGTGCCTCTCTTGAGCTGGATAGAGTTCTGGCCATTTCTGATGGCGAAGCCCTCACAGTCGGCACACCCATGCTGGAGAGTATCAAAGTCAAAACCACGGTCGTTGACCAGAAACGCGGACCGAAGGTTATCAATTTCAAGAAGAAGCGACGCAAGGGATACACGCGCAAAGTTGGGCATCGTCAATCATTGACTGTGCTCACTGTCGACAGCATTGGCTAGTCAGGCGTGGAAGTAGGAGTAAGGTACCATGGCACATAAAAAGAGCAGCGGTTCCGCAAAGAACGGTCGCGATAGTCATTCCAAACGTCTCGGCGTCAAACGCTATGACGGGCAAGCCGTAACAGGCGGCTCCATTCTGGTTCGCCAGCGCGGAACGCGTATTCATCCCGGACTGAATGTAGGACGCGGCAAAGATGATACCCTGTTCGCCCTCAAGGACGGCCTCGTTAAGTTTCAAAAAGACGGTAAAATCGTTAGCATTCTGGAACCCGAAGTCGCACTGGCATAGTGCGACATTCCTGAATTTTGCATAGAGCAGGAGATCCTACGATCTTCTGCTCTTTTTTATTCCAACGCCCCGCTTTACAACAAGTCGCCTAGAATCCATCATAACCCAAATGAAATCACGCAAGTTTATTGATCATGTTGTTGTCTACGCCTCCTCCGGAAAAGGAGGGAACGGCTCCGCTAGCTTTCGTCGCGAAAAGTTTGTTGCACACGGGGGACCCGATGGCGGTGATGGCGGCAAGGGCGGGAGCGTAATCTTTCGCGGCAATCAAGATGAAGATTCTCTGATCAGGCTCTTCTATTCCCCCCATCAACGCGCCAAACATGGCGGCGATGGACGCGGCCGGCAGATGCACGGTGCGAATGGAACAGACTGCGTCTTGTCAATTCCGCTTGGAACAGAGGTGTGGGATCGCGAGGCAGAAGTCCTGCTCGGCGACATTGTGGAACATGACCAGGAGCTGATTGTCGCCAAGGGCGGCAAAGGCGGGGCTGGGAACATCCATTACAAAAGCTCCACAAATCAAGCACCCACAAAGTGTACCCCGGGAGGAGAGGGAGAAGAAACAACCCTTGGCCTTGAACTCAAGATCATGGCTGATATCGGGCTCGTGGGGCTACCCAACGCAGGAAAATCGTCTCTTCTCTCTCGCATCAGCGATGCTCACCCCAAAGTGGCCGCCTACCCTTTCACAACACTAAATCCCGTGCTCGGAACCATCATCTTTGAAGACTATACCCGCCTGAGAATTGCGGATATCCCCGGACTCATCGAAGGAGCACACGAAGGCGTTGGCCTTGGACACGCCTTCCTTCGGCATGTGGAACGCTCGAAATTCCTGCTCTATGTCATCGACATGGCTGGCGTGGACGCACGCAACCCGGAAGATGACTATACCTGCCTACACGAAGAACTCCGACTGCATAATGCCGACCTTGTCGAACGTCCCTCCCTTGTGCTTGCCAACAAGATGGATCTTCCCGAGGCCGCCGAGAACCTGAAGGTCTTTCGCAAGAAGACAGGGTGCAACCCTATTCCGATTTCGGCAGAAAGCGGAGAGGGACTCGACCAACTCAGAGCCCAGCTTCACGACTTGTGTGGAAAAGTTCTGCTCTAAAACGGTCCGACAACGCCTACGCGGAAGAACCACTCATCACTCACGTCAATATCAGAATCCAAGCCTGCTGCAGCATGCTCAAATTCGATGCTACGGTTAGACAATAATCCGATCTCGCCTGTGATGCGACGATCATCCCGAGGGGAATACGTCACCCCAGCCGCCGTTCGATATGACTCCAGCGTAATCTGCTTGCGATTGTAACTGCCCTTTTCCCTAATGCGATAAGTCGTGCTTTCCCATGCCCACCCCACGTGTGCACTCCACATCTCATCCCAGCGATAGCAGATGCGAGCCTCAGGAAGCGTGGCCTCGATGCGCAGCCAGTCAGCGGGGGCCCACACCGCACCAATAATGGGCATGAAAAAACGCTCAAACCATGGTCGCATCTGCACCCCGGCTATGCCCGAAAGCGTGGGGTGAAAGGTCATCACGCCTGCCACCGAGAAAGGAAGCGCAAATGAATTGAGAGCGAGCTCCTCAATATCTGAATAAATGCCGGGGGCAACGCGAACCTGAACTGCAGAGCCATTGATATAACGCCACGTCCAGCCTGCATCCACAGCAAGTGCCACAAGCTGATCTGGCAGCTGGAGTTGGGCTGAACCCAAGAACAGCGTTGTATCAAGATCCAAACCTACATCAATATCCCCACAATACACATCGTGAAAATACCCTAGTTCCAACGACCCATCAATCTTGGCAATGCGACTTTGGCCATATCCATTGAATCGAGAATTCATAATATAGGAAAGACCCAGTGTATATGCCGGACTAGGGGGTTCATCCAAAATTTGGCAACGCGAAGCCGTTGTGTTCCAAGATGAAGCCTGCGCCCAAACGTGCGATGCTCCCAGACTCAGCAAGAGAAGATATGCCAATACTGTCTTCATAATGATACCTTTGGTTTGGTGGGGTCAATTGCCTCACCGGGTTGTGTCCGAAACTTTCTGAAATTACATCCTCAAAGTCTATCCTGAATCAAAACAAAATTGCAGAAGATTCGCAACATGACTCCCACCCGATAAATACAAAACCTATTGGCAAGAGCATAGAGAGTCTACAGGGGCAAACGCAAGACCGTTTCACTTAGAACGTTTTGCGAGTGGCATCACAAAACCCAGAAGTCGGAGTTCCAACCCCTGCACTACTTTATCTTATAAAAGGGCAGAAAGCGGTAGTAGACCTCAAGACAAAGTGTTGCCACCGCCGTACTGTAAATGCGACCTCCCCGAACGCCGACATGCGAAACCGGATCCCATGTTCCCGCAGCCGGACCTTCCGTGACCCGCCCCTTTAAAAGCGCTGTAGTCAGTGCATCATTCCATAGCCCAAAGGAATCGGAACCCGAGAGGTGAAGCGAAAGCGTAGCATAATACCAATAGTAGAAATTGATCGCACCCGGCACCTCCAAAGACCATACCGGCAAGTGTTGCATCACGTAATCCGTGGATTCCTGCTGCCCTCGTGTTTTTGCCTGTTCTCCCATAAACAGCTGACAAAACCAGCCTTCGGCTGTCATAACCGGAGTTACGGCATGCCCCGCACGATAGAGATATAGCCCCCCCTCTTCACCAGAACGCACCTGATCCAACCACATCTGCGTCCAGCGATAATGTTTCTGTGGGATCGCAATGCCCGCCAACTCCGCACTTTTCAAAGCCAGAATTTGCCAGCCGGTAACGGAGGTATCGTTATCCTCCCGCGGATTGTAGCGCCAGGCTGCACCAGGATTCTGCGCATCCAGAATAAACTGTACGGCACGTTTCGCAACGGGTAGCAGGCGGCTGTCTCCTGTCAGCGATATGGCCTCACACAACGCCGTTGTTGCCATCGCCTGATCATACATCTGCCCCCCACGACGCAAATCCCCGTTTGGTTTCATTCCCGAAATAATCCAATCTATTGCCGCTTTAACGCTTTTCTGGTGCTTCCCGTCAACATGGGTATACCCGGCCCCAAGAAAAGCAAGCAGTGTAAAACCGGTGATTCCAACATCGGCATCGGCTTGGTTACCACGCCCTCCGCACTGCTCAGCGCCCTCGAAGCCATCAACATCCCACCGGCCATTCTTGCTCTGTGAAGCCGCAAGCCAATCCAAGGCTTCCTCAACAGCAGATTCTGTATCCTCTGAGCCCCCAAGCACCTCAATCAATTGCTTCCGCTTCCCCGGGCTGCGAAGTTGGTATATTGCTTTCTTTGTTGGAAGTTCACGCGCGGCAGCGATCTCCGCGGCCACGAGCGAACGCACGCTGTCCGCAGCACCGCTGGAGACATCGTCATCGACATTCGCGCGGGAGTCATGAGACTGACCCAGTTGTAAGTCCATGCGTTCGGGAGGACGACTGGAGAGTTCAGGACGCGAGAGTGCGCCGCCAGAACGGCGTGCGACACCTTGTGTTGAGCTTTTAGCCGGGGAGGCGGTTTCACGACGCCCAAGTTCAAACGCATGCACCTCCGTTGAGGGAGAATGGAGATGGGACGCCCCCGCCCCGGACACAGTAGAGTCAAACGCCGGCGCACCTGTAGCGTCAGCCGATTCTTCCATGACAGGCTTCCACCGGGCGGAGACATCCAACACGGGAAGATGGCAAGTTGGAGCCACAGCATCCTCCATTGCCAAGGGTTCGGAGGGTCCTGCGGTCACGCCCCCCGCTTTTGACCGCGCCAGCGTTGAGGGTTCTACCGGAAGCAGACGCCCCATGCCACCTGCGCCGGGTGCGCGTGTAATAAACGTCGTCCGTGGCGGAGGTACGCCATACTCTGGAAGCGACGCATACTCTCTCTGAAGAATAGCTCGGGCGACATCAAGCGCCTGCCCGTCTTTGCGGCCAGCCGAAACGGCCTCCTGTTGCTCGGAAAGGTGCGATTGCGGCGCAACCTCTGCAACCCGAGTCGTGATACTCTCAATTGGTTGATCCTGCAATCTCGCCGGTGATGATGAGGGCGCCGAAGCAACGACCTTAACGCGCTCGGAGATGGCAGGGGCCTGTAAATTCCATGTCTTTGCTGCAACCTTCACGCTTGGAAGGGCAACGGTTTCGCGCGGCGCTGTCAGTGTCGGGGATTTAGGGGCCTTTGTTTCGGAAAAAGACTGTTGGTGGCGCGGCGCATGAATATCGCGAATAGCGGATGGTAGCGCTGTGTTCGCCTCCATCCTGGCTTCGGCACTTTCAGTCTCCACAAACCGTACTTGGTTGGCCAATCCCGTGTCGACCGATTCCGTAGTGGGCACCGAAGCAGAAACGGTCTGAATATCATCACGGGCACGGGGTGCCTCGCGCTTTCGAGTCTGCGCCTCAGGTTGGGAGGGCTCCCTGAACGCTGTGGGAGCGGTATGCGTAGAAGGAAGCCGCACCTTGCGGGGCTCTGTAGATTTGGGTTGTGCTGCCGACAGGGAATCGGAAACAGACGCTGCCGCCACGCGCCCCTGCGTAAAGTGGTGTACGTCTTCCACACTCTGAACGTGCACAACGGTGCCTGTCGTTGGAAAAGCAATCGTGGCAATGGCACGACCTACTCTGGCGGCATCGACAGGCGCCTCTGACGAAACGTCCGTCAGAGCCGTATCCACCGTGAGAGCCTGCCCTCGCGGCTGCAAGGACCGAACCGAATCGGCGGCCACAATGGATCGCTGTGACACGCGGGACGTAACCTCTCCCGGATTCATCACACGAGTTGAGGATGGCAGCGGAACATCTGCACTTGCGTCGGGACTTTCTCGCCTATAAGCCGTCGCAATATCACGGGTCGTTAGAGGTGCAGGACGAAGCGTCGTGGTGCGAGCGGACGCTTCAACCAACATCAGCCGTCCCCCCACCGCAACAGTAATAACGGCAGGAGCGGGGACCGGGGCCTGTGATGCCAAGCGCTCGGAAACCGTTGGCAGCGTTACGGATGGTGCGGCTGTAGCCGTCTGCTGCACATTGGCCAGCGATGTTGCTTGCCGCACCTGTGCTTCCGGGGGACGTTGGTTGAGTGTAGGGGTTTCCTCAACCTGAAGTCGCGACGAAGCGGCACGAACCGTGCGGAGGGTTTCCAGCTCCCGGTCAGACATCGGCAGCGACTCATGGTTTGCCACACGCTCATCCGCTGTCGGCAACGGCATCACCGATTCGCGTGTCGCACGCGTCGGGGCTTGAGGAAGCGAACCCATCGGCTTTGCTGAGAGATTTTCGGTAACAGTGGGCGATGCTTTAGGCTCAACAGATGCCACCTCCATCTCAGAAGCGACTGGGGCATGCTCTACAAGCGGGGTGTCCATTGTCGGCATAACCGCCAAAAGTGCGACATCCCGCCGGGCACCCTCTGCGCGGTCAGGCGTTAGGGCCAACGGCGTAGGTTCAGCATCGGTTGGCGTGCGTTCATTCACCTCTGTCGGCAATAGCATGCGCTGATCTGCAAGCTCAAGTGGATCGTGATCTGATAAGGTTTCCGGTTGCCGCGAAGCTGATTCGGTCAACACGTTGGCACGGCGTTGGAAGGTCGGCAATTCATGGCGCATCTTAACTGCACGGTTTGGTGTATCTTGTATCGGCTCCGCATCTGGCGAGGCAGCGTCAAGCGTATCCTCCACAGGATCGGGGCGATCCTGACGGTGCGCAGCCTCCTGCATCTCTCGCTCCGCCGGCTCAAAGGCAGGTGTTTCTGTTAGACGCGCCTCCTCCTGTTCGGCGGGCATTTCCAGCTGGTCGACAGTAGGTTCGGTTGTGTGCTGTTCAAGCATTTCCTCAACCCGAAACTCTGCCACCTCAGATTTGGCCAGTGCAATGGCATCCCGTTCGGGCTCTGCACGAGCAACCTCCGGCAAAGGCGCTTCCAGAGTTTCAAGGTGCGGTTCGGCGGGGGCGGACCACATTTCGGTTTGTGTGATTGTCATCGTGGGCTTAGGTTCCGGCTCCGACTTTTGGAGTTCGGGCTCAGATTCAAGGTTTTCAACATGAACAAGCTTAGTTGTGTCGCGATCCGCCAAGGGCGTCGGAAGGGATTCCAACAAGGCCTCAACCGTCAACGATTTTGCAGCGGGGGCAACGGAGATTTCTTCGCGCGCAGGCAGCGGAATTGCACGTTCTGGCAATTCGACATTTGCTTGATCATGCTTAACCGGAACATCGTCTGCTTGCTCCGTACGCGTACGCGATTCCAATTCGCGCGCATCCTGTGCCGCAATATTCTGTAGCAAGCCGCGCAGATCTTCACCTACCATGGTTTCCGAAAAGGAGGGCGGCCCAGAGGCGACCTCATGGCGACTCTCATCGTCTGTCATCTCCACTTTTGGCTGCTCAACAATCCACAGACTAAAAAAAGCCACCGTCAACAGGTGAAGCACAGCGCTAAACAGAAACGCAAAGGCCAGGAGTTCTGTACGGTGACGATGCCGCAAAATCATAACCGTGGTCAGTGTCACCACCGTCAACACGAGAAACAGCATAACGAGGGGGTGCATCAACAACGCCAGCGAGTAGAGGACATAGAGGCGAAAGATAAGCGGGCCATGCTGGTACAGAATAACCGTGCCCGCAACCGTGATAATCGGGAGCGCAAGCACCAGAGCCCATAGCCATGATTGAAACCTTTTCACATCAATGCCTTATCTAGGAGCCACGTGTACAACTCCCGGTCAACTGTGCAGGACGAGGGCGTCCCACCTCCATTTTGGCAATCACCCCTCATCTTGCAATAATGGAGGCGGGGTGCCCTCGCCCCGCAGGTGTTTTGCACGTTCCTCATGACACGATCTATTTTTCCATCTGCTGCGTCGTCAAATAGGTTCGCTCAACCTCATACTTCTCGCACAGGTCAAGCACTCCAACAGCTTGATGCAGCACGGCATCCCGATCGCCCCGGATGACAACAGATTGGTGAGGATTGCTTTGGGTTGCCGTCTTCAGCAAATGCCCAATTTCCTCCATGCTCCTCTGCCGCCCCGCCACGAGTAGAGTGCCTTCAGCCGTCACGTTTACAACAAGCTCTTCAGGAATTGCCGTAATAGGGCGGGCATGGCGACTGGTGGGTGGGTGCACACGAACATCGCGTTCGACATCTGCAAACTTGGTCGCCACGAGAAAGAAGATCAACAGGAGAAAGACCATATCAATAACGGGGGTGAGGTCGATATCCACGCCTTCAGCTGGGGGAAGTTTAATGGCCACGTCAGTGCTCCTTCACCATGTCAGATGGAGTAGACATGCGCTCAACAAGATCAAGCGTGATATCGTCCATTTCGATAACCAACCGCTCCACCTTATCAATAAATATGTGATAGAGCACAAGGGCCGGAATGGCAATACAGAGTCCTGTGGCAGTGGTAACCAACGCCTGATAAATCCCGGAGGCAAGGAGTTCGGTCCGTCCCAGTGCCGCTTCTTGTGAGGCCACAGTCATGAACGCCTTAATCATACCCACCACGGTGCCCAACAGCCCCAGAAGCGGGGAGACACTAGCAGTGATGGAGAGCACTTTACAGTTGCGGCGCATCTTGGCCACCTCCTTGGCTCCCGCATCTTCAATGGCCTTCTCTATCTCAACGGCAGGGCGATAAGCCTTGCGTAGCCCCGCCCGAACAATACGGACAATAGGCGTGTCGCTGTGAACAATATCTTCAAGCAGTTTATGGACATCGACTGGGCCTTGCGATTGCGCCGACACCTCGCGGATGCGAGCGACCACGTCGGGAGGAAGGATGCGGCGGCGTTGCAGACTAAAGGCACGTTCGATACCAAAGGCCGCCATAATAAAGCTGGCCAGATAAAGTGGATACATTAGAACACCACCGCGCTGCAACAGCTCAAGAATGCTGGGGCTACCATCATCTGCCGGCGCAAACGTCAGCGCCCCTCCCATCAATGCATCCGCGGCATCCGGATCAACCGGTGCAGCATCCTGAGCCATAGCGGCCCCCATTATCACAAGCCCCATCAGGCAAAATGCCAGTAACCGTTTTTGCATCTTAACTCCTCTGTTCTGTTTCGCTATCGCAACCGGGCTTCTGCAAGTTTAGCCCATTGCGTATCTTTGTATTGGTTGACCACATCTTTGAGCGCTGCCGTCGCCGCCTCGTCCTGCCCCAGTGCTTCATAGCACTTCGAGCTTTCAAATGCCGCAGCCCCACACCATTCACGTGCAGGGGTATAGAGCGCCTGAACTCGCAGATACGCCACAACAGCCCCTTTGAAGTCCGACTGAATTTGGAGCGCCTGCCCAATATAGAATTGCGCTTCAGCCGCAACCGTCGAGCGGGTCAGCTGTGTGCTTGCTTCAAGACTGGATATGGCGTCTTCATATCGCTTCAGCGTGTAAAGCGCCTTGCCTTTAAGGAGTTGCGCACGCGCAACATCCTGATGATCTTTATAGGCGGAAAGATATTGATCCGCAGACGCCAAAGCCGCCTCAGCATCCCCTGCTGCAAGTCTGTAGTCTGTCAGTGCTAGCAGCGCATCGGCCTGATACGAGAACGCACTAAAGGTCTTATCGGATGTCAAGCGTTCCATTCTCTGCTCAGCCTTCTCGCGATTATCGTTCTTGGCGTACGAGAGCCCTGACTGAAAGAGCGCGTCAGGAAGCAGTTCGCTTTTGGGACACTCCTTGATCAAACGATCGAAGGCGGAAGCCGCTTCCGAAAACTGATCCATCTGCCACCAACACCACCCGATACGGTAAAGCGCTTTGTCCATGAGCCGCGTATCCCGGGATGCTTTCAGCACGTTCTCATAGAGCTGACGAGCGCGTTCTAATGCTTGCCTCCGTTTCGAATCGCCCGCGTCGAGTTCACCTTGCGCCCGATATGCATCCTCGGCGAGATGAAAGAATGCATCGGCGGCCAACGGATCTTTTGGATATTTATCCGCCAAAGCACGAAAGGCAGCAAGCGATTTGTCCATACGCCCTGCCTCGCGGTGCGACCATGCGAGTTCGTAGTAAAGCCGCGCCTGATCCTCCCCCGCATCAAAGTTCTTGATGGCGGCTTCGTACGCTAGCGCCGCTTCGACCCTCTGCTTGAGTTCTTGGTAACAAGAGGCAATGTTCACCTGAGAAGATCGCGCAAGCTCGTTCTTAGGAGATGCTTTCAGCAGTGCACCAAATGCAACAGTGGCGTCAGCCCATTTTGAGAGATTCATAAGCGCACGTCCCCGGCGGTAAAGCGCCTGTGGCACAAGGTCTGAATCCGGGAAACGTTCTGCAAGTTTAGCAAATGCAGCCGCGGCCTCCTGCCATTGTTCTTGGTCATACCCGGCAACGCCAAGACCGAAAAATGCGTAAGGTGCCAGCTCGCCGGCATCTTCGTGTGCGGCAACAATGCGATAGTGCTTCAGGGCCTGCCCGTAGTCTTTGATCTCGCTATAGCGTTCTGCCAACATAAACTGTGCATGCAAGGCAAGACTTTCGCTGTCCTTGTACTCCTCAAGAAAACGTCGAAGCGCCTGAATCGACTGCTTGGCATCCCCTTTGCGATGCCAAGCCGTGGCCACTCTGAAGAGCGCATCATCGCCAAATCTGCTGTGATCTTCACATACGAGATAGGCCTCAAGCGACTTGATGGCTTTATCATTCTCGCCAAGCTCGAAATGGCAGATTCCCGCCAGATATTGAGACTCAGCACCCACAACATCGCCGGCCACCTTTTGGTCGATCCGTTTGATTTCACCAAGCGCGTCCTGGTAACGCTTCGCGGTGCGGTGAATCCAGGCCAAGCGGAAGTGAGCACGTGCCACGCGCTCACCCTCAGCAGCGTTGTGCTTAAGAAATTCCTTATAGCGCTGCGCCGCTCCGCCGTGATCATCTGCAAGAAAGCGATTCTCGCCACTAAGGAAGAGAACGTCAGGCGCAAGGGCATCCTTCGCATGCTGCGCGAGAAACGTTTTACACACCTCATCCGAGCGCTTAAACGCATCGGATCGATGTAAGGCGACGGCTGCAGAGTAGAGGGCGCGCGGCGCCTGCTCAGACTTGCGGTTGCTTTTGGCGTAATCCTCAAAGGTTCCCGCGGCTGCCTCTAAATCGCCAGCAGCAAGCTGAACATCCGCAAGACCCAACTTCATATCTCCAGCAAGCGTAGAACGCGGGTACGTCGAGAGAGCAAACTCAAATGCACTGCGTGCTTCGTCGAGCCGATCTTGCTTGAAATGCGCCATGGCAACCCAATAAGCGGCTTCATCGGCAAAATCTGCCTTCTTATCAACGACGGGCTGGAGGCGAGTAATGGTGCCAGCATAGTCGCCAGTTTCGTACAAAAAGGTGCCGCTATACAGGGCAGCTTTAGCGGCACGTTCATCTTTTGGAAAACGGCTCGCCATATCCGCAAAGGCGTCTGAAGCGGCTTTGAGTTCTCCGGCCTTGTAAAGCGATAACGCACGTTCAAAGGCGGCAACGGCCGCAAACTCCCCGTTGCCCTCTGCAATGGGACCATAGGCCTCAACAGCGGCGGCAAAATCATCCTGACGATAGAGCGCTTGGGATTGGCGAAAACGGGACTCGGAACACAACGCACTATCGGGATACAGCTTTTGAAAATGTTCAAAACCCTTTGCGGCGTCCGCAAATCGCTCCTGATTAAATTGCGCGAGGGCAAGGGTGAATACGCTGCGTTCGACAAGACTCAGAAAAGCTCCGGACGCTTTTACACTCGCCTCATCAAGTTTCTTAAACATCTTCCGTGTTGCAGGAAGCTCGACGGACGCTTTTTTCTCAGACGTGTATTTCTTAACAAACGGAAACAACAGCGCCTCGGCATCGGCATTACGCCCAAGGCTCGTGAGACACGCCGCACGGCGGGCAATAGCCCAGTCGGAAAGATAATGGTCTGTATGGTTCTCCGTGACCTCCTTAAACCGACCCTCTGCAGCCGCAAACTGCTCTTGTGCGACACGACTTTGTCCAAGTTGAAACAACACCTCCGCCCGCTGCGGAAAGTTGGGATAGTCTTCACGAATCACATCATATTCCTCGGCCGCTTTGGCAAAATCATTCAGGTGAAAGCGGGATTGGGCAAGACCAAAACGGACATCAGCTTGTTTCTCATGATTGGGATGGTTCTTTAGAAACCCCTCATAGGATTCGATCGCCAATTCATACTTTCCCGTATTGTATAACCACGCCGCAAAATTGTAGTCGTCAACGGCCTTATCGGCTTCAGAACCCCATGCGGGCAAAGTGCCCAAGGATAGGGTTACAACAATAATAGCTACAAAACATCTTGCTAAAGTCACTCGCGTCTTCAATGGACTATCCTCCTTATCCTGAGACCGTTTGCAAAAGCGCGTTCTCGTCGCTTTGCGAGGGCCTCACGCCTAATAGATACATTTGGTTATACCAGAGATCATAGACACCCCACATAATGAAAACAATACAAGCGTGATTTTTTTCACATGGAGCTATAGACGAGGCAGAATATTGTTGGTAGACTCACATCGTGTAATCAACATTAAAGGGGGTTTTATGAGAAATATGATTTACGTCGGGGTGATTGCGTTGGCTTGTTGCGGAATCACTTCAGCCGAAGAGTCTTATGAACATATCGTCAACGTCAGTCTGACAGGAGGGGGCGTCGATTTTGAAGGAGACGAAGCCGTTGATGATTCCTATGCCGTTTCTCTGCATGTGGGATTGGACTACACAGAGCGCTGGACGCTGGAGGCCGTTCTTACATCCCTCCCGCACCTCGAAGAGTCGCTGGCCCATAGCTATGGCACGCGTGTATCACGCTTGCAGCGTACCGCAGGAGCGGGCGTAGATGAAACCAGTGCCATTGGGCTTGCAGTCGACGGTCTGTACCACTTCACCCGCTGGGAGCGACTCGATCCCTATGTAAGCATTGGCTTGGGCATCATGCACTATGAAGACGACGTTGGTGCGCAGACTGACCCGACGGTGCGCGTAGGCGGCGGCATTTTTTATCACCTATCCGACCATCTGGCACTACGCGCGGATTTGCGTGTCATCACAGCCGGAACCGACAGCGAAGTCAATTCACTATTTGGCGGGGGGGTGATGTGGACGTTTGCCAAACGTGTGGCAACACCCACCACACCTACCAGCATTGACTCCGACGGTGACGGTCTTCAGGATTCAGAGGAAACGCGGACAGGAACCAACCCTTTTGAACGCGACAGCGACTTCGACGGACTCTCCGACGGCGATGAAATCCACACCTATAAGACCAACCCTCTGCTGCGCGATACCGATGGCGGCAAGGTCGCCGATGGCCATGAAGTTATCGAAGACGGCACCGATCCTCTGGCTGCAGGAGATGATCTTCAATACTTTGAACTGAACATGCAGTTTGATGGGGACGAGTGGGAGATTCGCCCCGAATATCACTCAGACCTCGATGCCATTGCGACAGTCTTGCGCAGCAATCCGACCGAAACAGCTCGTATAGAGGGGCACACCGATACACAAGAGCAACCCTCTAGTCGGAAGCAAAAAAAACTCACCCGACGGCGCGCAGAATCCATTGCGGCATACTTTCAAAAAACGTGGAAAATTGAGGCTGGGCGACTGGAAACCGTCGGTTATGGCAGTAAGCGGCCCAAGGCTGAAAACCATCCGAAAACCGGAAACACCATCAATCGACGCATGGAAATCTATATTCGGGATTCTCAATAGGCATCGTACGAATGAAGATGCAACGTGCATTGACCGTGCATCCGTTGGTTCTTCGCTACTATGCGTGGGTAATACTCCCCTGACCGGTTCATTTCAGCTACGAACACCATGGAAAAGGAGATGTTGTCAGAATCCTTACATCCTCCCCTTCCGTGTTTTCCGTGACTTCCGTGGTTGCCCCCCCTACATCGCAGAAAGCTCACTGCAGCCGATACTCGACACCCATGAGCAGTTTCGCTAGTGTTCCCCCAATTACATTAACGATATCGTAATGGCACGATAAGCCAATATAGCAAAGGAATTCCCATGGAACAGAAAGATCTGAAGGCCGCCTATAAAACCATCATGGATGATCACTTTCCTCGTCAAATGGAAATTTCTTTTATTGATGACGCTGACAAGCGACAAACGCTGTGCTACGAAAAAGCAACTTGGCTCATTGATGACGTCGAAAAAGGGCTACGCTACGGCGAGAACCCAGGACAGGAAGCCGCACTCTACAAGTTGGTCAACGGAAACCTCCATCTCGGAGAGGTCACCTGCATTCAACCCGGTCGGCATCTGGCATCCAACGTTGAATTGTTACAGTCCGGAAAGCACCCTGGAAAAACCAATATTACCGACACCGACAATGCGCTCAACATTCTACGCTATATGACCGACACGCCCTGTGTTGCCATCCTTAAGCACAACAATCCGTGTGGTGTGGCCAAAGCAGACACGCTGGCAAACGCTTATGATAAAGCCAACATGGCTGACCGTCTGGCTGCATTTGGGGGTGCCATCGGGCTAAATCGTCCCTGCGACATGGAAACAGCGAAGCGGATCATAAAGAACTACGCTGAAGTCGTCGTGGCCCCCGAATTTGAAGAGGGCGTCATGGAGCTTTTTGCTTCTAAGAAGAATCTACGCGTGATGCGCGTGAATAATATGGCTCGACTACAAGACTATGTGGGACAGCGTTTCGTCGATTTCAAATCCTTGATTGATGGCGGCGTCGTGGCGCAATGGTCGTTTGTCCCCGCCGCGCGCGCCATTGAAGACTTCATGCCAGCCACGACGACATACAAAGGCACCGAATACAAAATCAATCGCCAACCCACCGCAGCAGAATATGACGACCTTCTGTTTGGGTGGCTGGTAGAGGCAGGCGTGACAAGCAACTCTGTGCTCTACATAAAAGATGGCGTTACCGTAGGCATCGGAACCGGCGAACAAGACCGCGTGGGTGTCGCACAAATTGCGAGGGATAAAGCCTACACAAAACTGGCCGACCGCCTCTGCTGGGAACAGCACGCCGTTCCGTACAACACGCTTTCTGACGCAAGCGCACGGCAAGCCATTGATGAAGAGGTTGTCGCGCGAAAAGGTGACTTGATTGGCTGCTGCATGGTCTCAGACGCGTTCTTCCCCTTCCGGGATGGAATTGAGGTCGGGATTGAACAGGGTGTAACATCCGTCGTTCAACCCGGTGGCTCCATGAGGGATTACGAGGTCATCGAGGCCTGCAATGAAGCCGATGTTGCCATGGTCTTTACCGGACAACGCAGCTTTAAGCACTAGGCTCACTGGAGGAGAATATTCACCTGTGAAAACCGGCAACACGGTGGTGCCACAACCCCATGTTTTTCTCGTCACTCTCTGCGGTATACTGCTATGGGGTACGGTGCAATCTGTGATGGCGACAGAGCTGACTGTCAACATTATCGGGGGGCCGAGAGCGGGATTGCTTGTCTTCCAGCTTTTTGATTCTGACGATACGTTCGATGGTTTCCGCACCCCATTCAAGCAATTCGCATTCCCAGTATCCTCCGGCGGCAAACCCTATGTGCTCAAAGATCTGCCGCCGGGAACCTGCGCCCTGCTTGTCTATCATGATGAAAACGAAAATAGTCGTCTGGATCGAAACTTCATCGGCATTCCAAAGGAGCCCGTCGGGTTTTCTAACGACTACCGGCCCAAAGGCCCCCCCCGCTTCCAGTCGGCAGCCTTTTCCATAACAAATGAGAGCGTCATGGATTGTGATGTTCACCTCGCCCGTCCGCTGGGAAGACTTGGGCGTGTGGCTGTCGGGATCGGCGTTATTAGCCGAAGTTCGCCGTACCAGGGAACGTCAGGCGGCACGATTCAATTCATTCCCGCCATTACATACATTGGCGACCGAGTTCAAATCTTTGGGCCCTATGCTCAGGTTGCCCTCGTCGGCACCGGCGACGTACGTCTGGCGGGGACGCTGACCTACCGAATGGGCAGATATGAAGCGGATGACAGCGCAGCTCTGGCGGGGTTAGACGACCGCGATGAAACGCTTATGGGCGGACTGGCCATGGAATGGGAGTTGGCGTCTGGAATCGACCTATCGCTGGAATACAACCATGACCTCCTCGATCGCATCAGCGGTGACGAGAGTCACATGAGCCTACGTCGCCCATTCACTCTCGGAAAGTTTCGAATATCGCCATCGGCTGCAATCAACTGGCAGAGCAGTGCTCTTGCAACACACGACTTCGGTGTGTCCACCAGCGAGACGACGACCGAGCGACCAGCCTATCGCATTGCCGACACCTTTAGTTTTGAAGCTGGCATTGGGCTATCGTTTGAGCTATCGGAAAATGGAATGGCGATGCTCAGTGTGAGTGTTGAGCAACTTGATAACGATGTAGTGCGCAGCCCAATTGTAAGCGACGATTACGTGCTTAAGGGTTTCGCTGCCGTATCCATTCTGCTATAACATCCGACATGAAACAGGATCTTGAACGGAATCTCGGCCCCCAACCCATCTCCCAACTTCTGGAATCCCTTGCCATCCCGTCACATGGGCTTGTCGAAGCATCTACAGAACACATCACCCACAAAATGGTGAGCAGGGCGTGCAAAGGGCGCAGACTCACCCGCAACGTACAGCACAAGATTCTGCGGGCCCTCAACGCGAAGGCCGATGCCCGCTACGCGCTGTCAGACCTTTTCAACTACTAACACCATCAAGCTCGCTCACTTGCACCGAGGGCATTCTAAATGGGCTGTTTTAATGGCTCTTCACGGAAGTGTGTAGTCAGCGGTGCCTATTTACTCGACTTACAGACATTCATACTCAAAACCGGGCAACCTAAGGCAAGAAGTCGGTCGATTAAGCGTATCCAAGTAAGTGACGCGATTAAGGGAACGACCCTACTTCGCCCTATGGGCTACGAAGGGCAGGCGAAGAGTGCGTTTAAGATGGGGTTTAAGTGCTTGCATCCCATGCAGAGCCCATCAACAGCAGATAACGAACCTTTTCTATTCCCTCATTCCCATTTCAGCTTTTTGTTCAGGAAGATTCAGCTTGATGTGCAGCTCGCGAAGTTGTGTCTCGGACACCTCACACGGTGCATCCATCATCAAATCCTGAGCCTTCTGATTCATCGGGAAAGCAATGACTTCGCGAATGTTGGTCTCATTTGCTAAGAGCATAACAATGCGGTCCACTCCTGGTGCAAGACCTCCATGAGGAGGAGCCCCAAGCCGGAAGGCACGAATCAGGCTGCCAAATTCATCATCCACAACCTTCTGAGGATAGCCCGCAATCTCGAACGCCTTATACATCATGTCCGGGCGATGATTTCGAATCGCACCGCTTGAGAGCTCGCAGCCATTACAGACGATATCATACTGATACGCCAGCACATCGAGGGGATCCATCGTTTTGAGAGCGTCCATCCCTCCCTGCGGCATGGAAAATGGGTTGTGCGAAAAGATCACATTACCCGTTTCCTCGTCATGCTCAAACATGGGGAAATCGACGATCCAGCAGAACCGGAAGGCATTTTCCTCAATCAGATCGAGATCGTTACCCAACTTGAGACGAACCTCGCCAGAAATTGCATTTGCAAGCTTCTCTTTATCACTGACAAAAAACACAACATCGCCGATCTCAACGTCGCAACGCGAAGCAATCGCCTCAATATCCTCTGGTTTCAAGAATTTTGCAATAGGCCCCTTGACCTTGCCTTCCTCCCACACCAGATACGCAAGCCCTTTGGCGCCCACACCCTGTGCAAACCCAACCATCTTATCGAAGAAGCTTCGGGGCTTATCTGAGATTGATTTCACAGGAATGGCACGCACCACGCCACCCTTCTTCACGACAGAGCTAAAAGCATTGAATTCACTGGTTTCAAACACATCCGACACATCACGAATTTCAATCGGAATCCGCAGATCGGGCTTATCACTCCCATACTTCAACATCGCGTCGCGATAGGGAATGCGAATGTAGGGCGCAGCATCCATCTTCCAGTCGGAAAATTCCTGGAAGATGCCATAAAGCACATCCTCAACCACCTCAAAGATTTCATCCTGCGTCGCGTAGGACATCTCGATATCGAGCTGATAGAATTCACCTGGAGAACGGTCTGCACGGGCATCCTCATCACGGAAGCAGGGGGCAATCTGAAAATAGCGGTCAAACCCGGACACCATGAGAAGCTGCTTGAAAAGTTGAGGAGCCTGCGGCAACGCATAAAACTTGCCGGGGTGAACACGACTTGGAACCAGATAATCGCGGGCACCCTCAGGGGAGCTACTCGTCAGGATCGGAGTCTGGAACTCATTGAATCCTTTTTCAGTCATACGTCGGCGCATGCTTGCAATGATCTTGGAGCGCAAAACAATATTTTTCTGCATCCGCTCACGGCGCAGGTCCAGAAAACGATAGCGAAGGCGTGTCTCTTCCGGCCCCTCATCATCACCTGCAAGGTGAAGCGGAAGCGGATCGGCCACAGACTGAACTTCAACAGCATCGGCGAAAAGTTCTACCGCGCCGGTAGGAAGCGTCTTGTTCACCGTCTCGTCAGAACGCTTCTCGATGCGTCCGGTGACGGTGATCACGCTCTCTGAATGCCAACGTTGGGCATCCTCAAAAAAGCTGCGATCCGGATGAACGACAATCTGGGTGATGCCATAGTGGTCTCTGAGGTCAATAAAAAGGACACCGCCGTGATCGCGTTTGCGAAATACCCAGCCCGATAGCCGAGCTTCGCCACCAGCGTCTTCAATTCGCAACGCCCCGCATGTGTGTGTTCTGTATGGATGCATGATTTTGAGTTCCTAGTTTATGGGTTCAGGGTTCCGGGTTCTGGGTTTCGAGTTAAAAGTTCAGGGCTTGTCCGTCTCTGTTTGTACCATATGGCATCTCTGAGCAGGCAAACCCAGCGTGATGTGCCATCCCTAACGAAATCTGTCACTTCCCTAACAAAATCTGTCACATCCCTAGCGAAATCTGTCATCCCGAGCTTGTCGAGGGATCTCAGGCCTCCAGTAATGCTAAAGATTCCCCGGCAAGCTCGGAATGACAGCTACTTCATCTGTATGGTCCATGTTCAGATCCTCTCACTGCCATAAAGCGATATCTATGGCGAGTTCTGGGGTTCGCGTTATACTCTTAAATAAGAATAGGACTTATAGGTCGTATAAGTCCCATTTTACATTTCAGATTTCAGCCTTTTCAGATTTCAGCTTTTCTCTTTCTCTGTCACTCAACAATTGTAACGGGGGTGCCAAGCGGGATAAAGACAAACAACTCCTCGACTTCGGCATTAAGCATCCGTAAACAACCTGCGCTCGATGCCGATCCCACGCTCTCAGGGGCCCATGTACCATGAATACCATAGCCTCGAACATCCTCAGTATCTCCCGTGGCACGCATGGACAACCAACGCGTTCCCAGAATATTATCCTTGTCCCCAAAGGATACCTCACGACCATCGGGGCGCCACCAAACAGGTTCTTTGATCTTCTCTCGAATCACAAAAGTCCCAACCGGTGTCTTTCCAAAGCGGCCCGTTCCAACCTTGTAGCGCTTGAAGAATTCATCATTCATCGTAATCACAAGATCGTGACGCGTTTTACTCGCCACCATTTCAAACTTCCCCGTGAATACCCGAAGGCGATCCCCCACTTTGATGAGATTAGGATTCATCAGAAGATTGCTCTTCTGGATCAACTCAGTTGTCGTTCCATATCGCCGGGCAATTCGATCCAGTGAATCCCCCGACTTTACAAGGCAATCCTGTTTCTCCGGCATCTGGCGAGGACTCATCACCAAGTCAATGTTGATAGGAGTGACCTTCTTTTCAATTTGCCGACATACCGCAGGATCTGCTGCCTGATGGAGCGCAAGGAGATACTTTTTTCGCGCATCTACGAGGCGATCCTCAGCAGCAAGCTGAGTGGCTTCGTCCATAAGAAGCGCAACATCAGCCGTGGGGGTCACGGGGATGTCTACCTCCACCATGTCGTCGTCATCTCCCATAGGGACAGAAGGTACCGTTTCTCCCGACTCCACAATCACCTCATTCGACGCCAGCTCAGGCTTTCGTTCCCGCACAAAAAACCAATATACAAGGAGTCCAATGACCAGAAGGCACAGGAGCACACCCCATGGTTTTCGGTTCGGGGCACGGTAACTATTGAAATCCTTAACTTTCATGGCGCCTACAATACAAATCGATTATGAAAAATTCTGTCAAGTACGGTTTTTGGAATATTGCAGGAATACCCGTGATTGTCGACTCCCTTTTACCGTACGGCGCGCTCAACACGACTCATCAAGGAGCCAATCCCTCCTAATCGTAATCCTAATCCTAATCGGTCACTCCAACTGGCCGTGCTTTTGCAACCAATACATCAAATCAAGCGGTCCATTCCAATGTAGCGTTGGCCGTCCCGGCCAATCCCATTCGTGAGAGCCCCGCAAGCGGGGCCAATTGGCCAGGGACGGCCAACACTACAGAAATTCTATGATGTACTGAGCAGCACGTTGCTTTGGCCAAATCTTGATTAGGATTACGATTAGGATTAGGATTGATTCGGAGACACCCATTAGTCCCGCAGACCTGATATACGGGCCCACGCCGAACACTACTCATCGAGGCGAACTGTCACACGGTAGAATCCGGATGTGCAGCTGATAGGGAGGTCGAATTCAAGCCCCTCCCCAGTGCCGGACTGCTCATCAACGCCACCGACGGTTTGCCATGCACCAGCCGTCAAATTGCTACTCCCCTCAACTCCATACAAGCGGCCAGTCACCGAATTCACCTGTAACGTCAGGATCGCTCCAGCCTCAGCAATTGAATCCACAGCCAGCACCGAACCCGAATCTGTAGGGTCTGTACCCGCCACATACTCCCACCACAGCGAATTTCCTTTGACCGAATACGTCGGAGCATCATCTACGGATCCGTAATACTGAATCAACCATGCATCTGGGATCGACAGATCATGGCTCGCAAAAACGCGCAGAACTGGATACGCAGAACCCTCTGCAATACTCCACACTGACGAAAACTCCCAGCCGACAAACGTCGCCTGCTCCTGCATCTCGGAGGTGGTCTTACCAACAAGACTGTTACCCACATCACTATCACCGCCCGAAGTCGCTTGACCACTGGCGTTCACATCCCAGTAGGACTCCGTTACCGATCCTTGCCAGTATAAGCCGATCATCCCACCTGCATCAGTCGCCAGGAAAACCGCACCCGCTGCATAGCATCTTGAAAATTTGCTCTCGCTATACCCCAGCAATCCGCCAAGATTCCAAGATCCTGAGACCGCCCCAGTCGCATAACAGTTGCTGAATGAGGCTGCAGACGTTCCACGCCCGACCAGCCCACCAGCACCACCAGTCGGATCAAATATGTTCCCGGAAACATCACAGGTCGTAAAGCAGGTAGCAATATCCCCTTCACAATAGCCCACAAGCCCACCCACGTAGTTCTTGCCCGAGATCAATCCGCCGACCAGCCCAAGGTTAATGATTTGACTTGTAGGGCCAGCATATCCAAACAAGCCAATATCTTCCTCGCCGGGACGCACAATAGAAAGATTACGGACGACGTAGCCATCGCCATCCATCGTCCCGTTGAATGCGTTTCCATAGGCACCGATCGGTTGCCACCCCGCGCCGACATTCCACGGCGAGACCCCAAGATCTATATCTGCGACCAGCACAAACGTCGCGCTCAGGTGGTCCCGTACATTGTCAAGATGATCAGGCGTCGCAATCTGGTAAGGATCAGAAGGCGTTCCCGTCCCACCCGCGAAATCGCCATAATATGCCGTCTGAATCGCACTGGCATACATCCCCACCTTCCATGCTCTGGCCTTGAGCGTACCCGGCACCGAAACAACTACTACGCCGCCGTTAGTAACAACCGAGCTGTCCGTGGCAGGCTGGGAACCATCCGTTGTATAGCGAATGGTCGCGCCCAGGGTTGAACAGCTAATCTGCACCGTCCCAGTTGGCTGAACACCCACGGGCGTAAAGACCGGCGTGGCGACCGGATCGGAGGCCACATAGAACGCCGAACTTACTGCACTTGGATTCAGATCATCACGAAAAGCGCGAGCTTTTAGCGTCGTCCCCTCTAGAAGAACGGGCACAGTCACCACACCACCGTTAGTCACTGTCATGGGTGTTGTCTCATCGGGATCGGCTCCGTCCAGCGTATACCGAATCAGGGCACCTGCACTCCCGGATATAATCGTCACCATAACATGGCTACTCGCGAAAGCACCCGCCAGAGGATCGAAGACAGGAGCCACCGCAGCCTCCGCGCGGTAATACAGGGACGTGACCGTTACACTTGGGTTCAATCCGATTTTGAAAGCGCGCGCCTTCAAAGCATTCGTTTGCGTTGCAAGCGGAACCTCAACCTCCGTACCGGACATGATTAAAGTTCCGTTCGACACCGCCGGTTCACTGTCGTCCGTTGTGTACCATATGTCTGCCGATGCCGTGTTACAAGAGACCGTAACCGCCACGTTTGAGCCAACATACGTACCGGTCGCAGGACTGAATACCGGCGCACCGACCGCGCTGGCAGACGAATAAACCGCTGTTGCCACATCGCTGGGATTCAAATCCACGCGGTACGCACGCACCTTCAACGTCGTCCCCGGATCACCCAACGGCACCTCGACCGTTCCACCGTTCGCTACGGTATTCGAGGCTTCCGTGGGATCGCCGCCATCAAGCGAATAGCGAAGCGTGCTGCTGACAGTGACACAGGTCACCGTGACCGCCACTGTCGCACCCGCATAAGATCCGGCACCGGGAGTGAACTGAGGAAGCACGACTTGTGCAGCGGCAGAATAGTCGTCACTTGTCACCGTCGAGGGATTTCTATAGGCCACCCATGCCACGGCTTTGAGCGCGCCAGGCAACGGCACTGCCACGGATTCTCCGGATGCAATCAGCGCGTTCGTATCAGTCGGGGTCACCCCATTTATGGTATAGTGAATCATCGCACCAACCGTGGCACACTTCGCGGTCACCGTCACACTGTCCCCTACAAATGAAGCACCAGCGGGATCAAAGATCGGCGCTGCGGTATCCTCGGCGAATGCCTGTAGGTAGGGATAGCTGTTCGATTCGTACAACTGCCACTGCGCGCTGAAATCCCAACCCGAAAACGTGGATCGCAACATCATGTTCGAAGTCAACATATCACCGGATACGCTACCGGCAGAGGTAGCCTGACCACTAACGGTTGTATCCCAGTAGCTGTTCGCAACCGAGGAACCACTTCCCGCCCACCCGGCCAATCCGCCGGGAAAAGAACCTGCGGAGACGCTAGCGGCAGCATAACAGCCGTCGACCGGCCCTCCGTTGTATCCTATCAGGCCTCCGGCATAGGATCCTGCTGCCACAACAGCCCCTGTCCGATAGCAGGAATCCTGAAGAGTTCCACCTTCGTTCCATCCAACCAGACCACCGACGCTGGTACTTCCAGATACCGAGACCGTCGATCGGCACCCCTCAATAGTACCACCATTCAAAAAACCAACGAGCGAGCCGACATAAGAACTTGCCGCAACAGAGCCAAAGCCGGAATCCAGAGCAAGGTTTCGAACACTACCGGAAAGTTTGCCAAAGAGGCCAATGTAGTTCTCGCTCGGGCGGCTAATCGTCAGGTTGCTGATGCGATTACTGGCACCATCATAGTGCAAGTAAGCCTGAGGGGATGAGGAACCGATCGGCTCCCAATTCGCAATGCCTGAGAGATTTATATCAGCCGTCTGCTGATAATAAATAGGAGAACCGAAGCTACCAAGATAGGTCGTTCTAATGGCATTCAGGTCCGTTGCCGAACCGATGAGATAGGGGGACCCTTCGCTGCCGTCACCTCCGGAGAATACACCAAACGCGAAATGCACCGCTGCGAACAAAATTCCCGGCACCAATCTCCATGTGCTTTGCATTCTCACGACGCACCCCCGAATCTTGTATTCAGACAATTCCCCTCATGCAGACCCTTGGAAACCCCATTATCTTGGTGACGCTTCTACAACAGCATTCGCCGATTGCGCCAAGTGTCATGTCATACGTAAATAAAAATATAAACGCGAAGTCCTGTCATCCCAAGCTTGTCAAGGGATCTCCTGCGATATACAGGTGCTTGAGATTCCTCGACTCCGCTCGGAATAACAACTCACATAACGTTTGGCAGTTGAGATGACGTCAATTAGTTAACGGTTGTTGTTGCCCCATCGGTAGTTTCACCATACAGGTCGCCATTGCCCTGAGACTCCATCCAGATTCCCTGAATAACGCGAGACGTCAGTTGACCTGTCGTCGTGTCATCAGTAGTACTCACGGTGTACGTTCCGGTGAATGTACCTGTGATTGAATACCCGCCGCTTGTCACTGCAAACGTGCCAATCACAGCGCCCGCTGTAGAGCCACTTGTGTCGCCAGAAGGGGTTGTCATTGCACTCAGGGTTCCCGTCCAGACCAACCCACGGTTGTCAACAAACCGAAGCTGATTTCCAGTCTGCTCCACCTGCAGGGTGTACAGCCATTGGTCACCCGTAGGCGGGTCTTCATCGTCATCGCTCCCTCCCCCTCCACCAGTAATGTCTACGTCCTCCTCAACGACATACGAATACGAAATCTGCGCTGGTTCGATGAAGGGGTCGGTTGCAGACAGGGACAAGGCCCACGCTCCCGTGTCGTAATCAATGCTACCCGTGGCAGCAAACACACTTCCACCAGGCACCTGCGAATAGTTTCCCGACACGCCCCCCGTACCATTATCTGCAAATGACCCTATAGGCCCCGTTGTTGTTCCCGTAAGCGTAATATCGACACTCCCAGGCTTCAATGACCACCCTGCCGTACCACGGTTCGAATAGTCAATGACTCCTGAAACCACCGTGAAAGGCCCCGCCTGGATTGGCCCAGCCACATTGGCAAAGGGATATTCATTCACGTCACTCGTCTCGGTGTCATCAGAAGATGCCGAGCCCCCACTTGACAGCGAAAAGTTGGATACCAAAGCCGCCGCAGTGCTTCCGCTTCGGTATAGGCCGCTGAAATTGGCCCAGCTCATGGAATCGCTCCAAGTATCATCACTACCACTCGACTCCCACTCGCAACCAGAGGGAAACATGGCAATGGAAACCAGTGCGATACAAAAAGCCGGAAACGCGATAAAACGGGGTCGTCTAAACTTCATAAAAGGCTCTCCTTCTAGTGGGGTATCTGTACAACAGGCGAATCCCAGCACCCGCCGGAGAGACACCCGCTTCATATCATGGGTCAAGGATCTGAATACTATATTCGATCGTCGTATTTTCCAAACTCTTTCTCAGCCATTAAAGGCTTCATCACATACCATTCTGACTCATTTAAAGCGGATCCGAGGTAAGCTGCCGCAGCAGCCCACCTCTGCACCGCGTCTCATCACGGCAGCGGACAGGGATCCGCATCATCCACAATCACCACACGGTAGAACCGTGATCCGCCAACGAGCGGACTAGGATCGGTATAGGTCCAGTCAAAGGCACCGATACCGGTTCGTGTATAATTTCCAAGGGTGTCATCCTGCTGCCAAACCTGAGTGAGAACATCCGTATATTGTACACGGTAGTTCTTCTCGCCGCTCCACGTCAGGGTTGGTGTCGGGCTAACCATCGCCAAGCGGTTGATCTTGAGACTCTCTCTCTCATTCGTCGGATCCGTACCGGCAATGTATTCAGCGTACGCGCTCATGCTATCGCCATCCAAATCCAAACTGGCCTCACCGGCATTCAGGAGGCTCCCAAAATAGTACAGCTCCCATTCATCAAGAATAGCGTTTGCGTTCTGATCCACGATCACGACTTCCGTAAACGCATCTAATCCGTACTGACAACGACTGGTAAGCAGCAGATCACCAGCTCCGAGATCCTGGCTTCCATAAAGATTCAGGAAGCTGTCATCCGTTCCCGATCCATAGTTATGGTATTCCCAGATGTCCGGGAGGCCATCCGTATCGGAATCGCGGTCGCGCATAATCACAACCTGATCTGAGACTCGGCTGGCGCCAGCACCCTCCAAGCCAACCGACTCAGGTTCGTAATAGGTCTGCGGGTCCCGGCCATAGCCCCATGTCTCCCACGTATCCAGAAGTCCATTGCGATTCGCATCCACGAACGTGCGCAAATAGTGCGTGCTGGAATGAAGTCCTTTCAACTCAAACGGTACTTCGTAGCGGTACTGTGTATTGGTCCAGTCCTCCGGCGCAATCGTCACCTGAGCGTCCGGCACACCACTAAATCCAGGATTGTTGAACGACTGCACAATCACCGGCATATCGTTGGACACCGCGCCGTCTGGGCGCGCCATGCTACTGAAGAAATCGTGCGAGCTAAAGTAGTACAGCTTGCCCTCGATCATGCTCTTGCCACCATTTTCCTGGGGCTCCTCGATGTCCAGGTTAAAGGCACGCCACTCAGATTGGACCGAAGCACCCTCCTGCATGCCACTGGTTATGCTCACCCAGTACCGTCCGTTGGTCCAGGATCCACCATCGGGGCGCACATCGCCAGCGTAGAAGGGCAGGTCGTCACGATAGTTTCCATCCACATCACGGAATGGAGCCACGAGTCGCGACGTCTGCATCAACAGTGGACTGGCCATGTCAGGCTGCGTATCGCTACCATTGCCACGGAATTCCATCTGGTACCATGTGGCATCCGGATCCATCGTCCACCCCAACTCATTGCGTGCATAGACGAACGTTGTGTCATGCCCCATCGTAAACGTCGGCACCTGCGTAACCATATTGGATACAATCGCGATCGCCAGCGTGAGCGGCGTGCTGAAGTCCAGCCCATACACGGTGTTGTTCTTGTAGATGACGAACGTATAGGCATCCTGCGACCCAGTCCCACCAACACCGTGCAATCCGGCCAAGCGGAAGTCACCCTCATGCAGGTAGTTTCGTGGCTGCTCAATGAAGCGCGTAAAGAGCACATCACGTCCCTGCTTCGCCTCGATGGTGTAGCCCAGCACAAATGGCTCATCCTCTTCATCCACGGCGGCCCACTTAATGCGCGGGTAACCGCGCACCTGCCGGTCATCCGTGAGCGGAATCTCAACCTCATTCCAATCCCCCCCGCCCATATTGAAATCAGCAATTCCAGAAGGCTCATTAACGGGATCCCAATCGCCATCGCCATTGATGTCCATGAAGCCAAACACATAGTTGCGCCCCTCAACAAGATGTCCCATCGACATCGTATTGACAACGATGGCGGCATCATCCATCGAATGCTGCGCGATGGGGAAACCATCCATGACCGCATCACCATAAAATGTCAGTGGGATACGAAGATCACTGGCTGCAAAATAGCGAAATTCCAAGTTTGTCGGATCACCATTAAAGTTGATCGTAAGCGCCCCAGTCTCGTGATCAAGCGTGCCGTTTGCGATGCCGCCGCCAATGAGGACTCCGTCCGCTCTATCGGAAACCGCGTACTGAATTCCGTCAATCGTAAAGCTGAGAGAGAAGCTCTGTGGTGTCACCGGATTCGCCGCAAGAGTATGGGACAGTGTCTGCTCCGCTGTATCCATGGATTCAGTGTACAATCTCGCAGCCATCACATCCGTCATGGAATCGCCGTACCGACCGTGGTAGCGCGCGTTTATGTTAAGCGCAGGGGTGGGACAGCTCAACGGGCTAAGCGGGTTCTCATCTTGATCATCCTCCGTGTTGCTAGAGAGGAATTCACCGTAGTTGCTCCACCCGTCCTCATCGGGGTCAAGATGCGCATCGTAATAGGCTGGATCAAGTCCCCGGTTAAGGCTCGTCAGAGAAGGATCAAGATAGCGAACCTCCCACCAATCCGCAATGCGATCGCCATCATCGAACCGCTGTCCGAAAGTGGGTTCGAATGCGGATGGCCGACTGTCGTAATCACCGAAGCCGCCCCCCATCGTGTCGGCGTCAAAGGGATCCGTCCTCGCTAGGAATTCTGCCAGGTTGCTCAGGCCATCGTTGTCGGGATCGCCGTAAGGACCATACTCGGTGTTACCTATCACATCCGCACTGTAGACATTGAGAGCATGCTCGCGCTCCCACCAGTCGGGTAACCCGTCACCATCAGAATCCCGGTTCGGATCCCAAAGCGGCGGCTGCTGCTCTGCGAAGCTGACGGAGGTGCCGCCAACACCGGCATACATCCAACCGTTAAACGGATCAATGCCAATCCGCCAGGTACGGTCCTCTATCCATCTACCGCCATCATTACCGAGGAACAGACCATTCAGCGCGATGCCCTGAATCGACAGCAGAGGATCGTAGAGAATCGGCGGACCATCATTAACGCCGGTGACACGAGATGCGTCAGGAATATAGATACCATATTCATTGATGTTATCCCGTACGACCGCACGCTCGTTGGCCTGGTCGCCGATCTGGAAGTCGAAGTTGAAGTAGCTCACAAGACCGCGCTCGTCACCGCTCAGGTTATGTTCTCCAACCTGCTGCAGCTCGTCAGTCGGTAGTGCCCGCGCCCAGATACGGGTCTCGTCCAGCTCACCGGAAAGATCTTCTCCGAAGACGGCTGAACCACCGATAGCATAAACCCGCCAGAAATTGTCTGGAAACGGGTAGATATTTTCAATAAGCGGCGGAAGGATCCGGTCCTGCTTGGTGTCAAGCAAGCCATCGACATAAAGATAACAAAAATTCTCATCTCGGATATATGCCACATGGTGCCACTGGCCGTCATTGACGGGAATCTCACCCATGATGTTGTTGCGTTCATAATCAAACCCGGAAACCCAGATGAATTGCTCCCCGTCGTCGACCCAAACACCATACGCCATGGCAAATCGTCCCAATAAAGAACCTTGATCGGAAACGCCCAGGTAGTAATTAAAGTCATCATCGGTGCGATCAGATGTATTGCGCCGCGTGATCAGTCGGCCACCAGTTTCTGTGGTCCGCACCCAACACTCAATCGTCCAGTCCTCACGCAACATGTCAAGACTATCGCCGTTCGGCAGGATCGTCGTCGCTGTCTCTTTTAGATGCCCGCTTCCGGTCAGCGTTAGATATCCGGAAAGGTCTCCTGTATTGCCTCCCAGCAGATCCGAATCCTTCGTACCAGAAATCTGATCATCAGGACGCGCGAACCGCCACACCCGAAGATTCGACAACTGACCAACAAAACCGGCGGAACCAAATACCAGATTGCCAGGGCCTGTGGCAGGTCGCCACCCCGTCTGGACTGAAGTCACACGCTCACCATCGACAAACAGGGCAAGCAGGTTCGCATCGTCGCCTTCGCCCAGTTCGAAACGGGCTGCAATATGGCTCCAGCTGTCACTCGCAACTGGAAGCACACCCTCCTGCAGCAGAATTGCTTCACCGTGGTCAACACCGTCAAAGGCTACGTACGGAATACCATTGCTCAAACCGATCTCATAGTTGCGCCGATTCGTAGCGTATGTTCTGCGGCTTACCAACGGGTACAATCCTGTCAAAGATGTGACATCCGGATTCACCCATGCCTCAATAGTCCATTCAAGCGAACTGTGACGCTCGGTGAAGGCGGAGCCCACCTTATCCTTCACAACCACCGTATTGACAGTTACGCCACCGCCGGCGAACGTCAGCGCAGTAGTCTTATAAGGACTGACTGAATCCGTCAGGTCTGAGTGCGCCGTCAGTTCGTCGCCATCGTCCTCCCCGTCATCATCCGAATCTGACCAACCGGCATGCGTCGCGTAGATATCCTGCTCATGGATATTGGCGATGGTGTCTCCATCACTGTCTTCCAGAGCATCACTGACACCATCGTTGTCCGTATCCGCCAGCATCGGGTTGAGCCCCCGCTCGCTGCGAGCGAAACATCCGAGAGATGCCAGATATTCATACTGGTTATTCAGACCATCGCCATCAGGATCGCCTTCCGCACCGAGATCCCCAGTCGCATCAAGCGGATCGAGCCCAAAGGCTTCTTCCCACCAGTCAGGAATCGCGTCACCGTCGCTATCACCAAACGGCATCAAAGCCGCTTCGTTCGTCATGGCCGAAGTGCCCTGTAGACGCCCGGCATACCGCCAATCATTCGCCCAGTTCGCACCCAGCGTAAAGTCCTCGGCCGTCTCACCGCCATCATCAAACCGGAACCAACCTGCAAGTCCGCGCACCACGATCTCACCACCACCATCATCATCACCACCCACGGGCATGGCATTGCCAACATTCAGTCGAGCCCCCGTCACGCACTTGCCAGAAAGTGATGAGATGGGGTCTGCATTGTCAAGCAACGCCGCCTTCAGGGCCGCAACGCTCAGACGGTCATCGGCAGCCAAAATCAGCGCGGCGGCACCCGTTACATGCGGTGTGGCCATCGAAGTGCCCTGCGCCTCTCCATACTCGGCACCCATCTGAGAGCCAGCCGTCGGCAGCGTGCTCAAGATGGCCACGCCCGGTGCGCCCAAGTCAACGGTTGTCGCACCATAGTTGCTGAAATTGGCCAGTCCATCGCTGCGGTCCGTCGCGGCCACGGCAATGATGTTGTCCAGATCGAACGAGGCTGGATAAGCCGGGGTCGCGTCGTTGTCGTTAGCATCATTGGCTGCCGCCGCAACAAACAGATGCCCGTTTTCGCCGGCCACTTGAATGGCGTCGTACAAGGCCTGCGAGAAGCCGTATCCTCCCCAGCTATTATTGCTAACCCGAGCCCCATTGCGCCAGGCATACTCAATAGCTGCAATGGCGCCTGCGGTATCTAGCCCGCCGGTAGCATCTGCAATCTTGCAAGCCATGAGTTTAACGCTCCAGTTCACACCACAGACCCCAAGGCTGTTGTTGCCAACCGCGCCGATCGTGCCCGCACAATGCGTACCATGCCCCACCACGTCATCCATCGGGTCGGCATCGTCATCGCCAAAGTCGTAGCCGTTGACATCATCGATGTAGCCGTTACCGTCGTCATCAATACCATTATCGGCGATCTCCTCTGGATTAACCCACATATTGGCGGCCAGATCGGGATGCAGGTGATCAATACCCGTGTCAATCACAGCCACAATGATGCTGCTGCCGGTCTTGATGTCCCACGCCTCGGGCGCGTCGATATCCGCATCGTCCACACCACCGCCGTCACCATTGTTGTGCAGCCCCCAGAGTTGACCGAAGTCGGGGTCATTCGGCAGCGCAGAAAGTCGCAGCTTGTAGTTTGGCTCCACGTACAGAACCTTGTCGAAACTCCTGATCTGCGTCACGCGGGCAGCCGCATCGTCACCATCCGGAACCTGAATGTGCATAGCGCTAATGCTCTGGTACGTGCGCTTAATGGTCATCCCGGCAGCCTTAATCTCCGCCCTGACCGGTGCAATATCGATGCGGGACATCACGCTAACGATGTACTCGCCGGGCACGATCTCAGGCTGTACGGCTTCCATCTGCTCAACCGTACGGGTCGTGCCGTTCGTGATACCGCCCTCATCAGTTTCCTCGACCACGAGCCGTCCGCCCATCATCTGTTGGATACCAGATGCATCCGATGCAATGGAAGAAAGACGAACATCATCAATCGACCCTTCAAAGCCACTCAGCACGTTTGTGCCGGTATCGTCCATCGCTCCGCCGCCAATGGTCAATTCACCCGCAAGAGCAACACCGACACCCGCCCCCGTGAAGGGTGCGCGCAGCGTATCGGTCCGCGTGGCCACCAGTGTTCCATCAATGTAGAGCGACAGGATCGTGTTGCTGGGGGAATACGTCGCCGCCAGATGCGTCCACGCATCCGGAGCCACCCATAGGAAATCGCCATACGGGTTGTTCACGATGACCGTGCCCGCAGAATCCTGCGCCAATCGGCTTTCATTTGCCGTTCCAGCGGTGCGGCTGTCATAGCGAACATAGGGCCGCAGCACGCCAGCATCGTTCTCCAAACCCAACTCATAATTGACGCTGCGATCAAAGAACGTACGTGCCAACACCACACCGCCATCACTACCCGCATCTGGGCGGATCCAGGCGGAAAGCGTCCACTCGGTCATCGCATGCCGAGCCTGAGGCTGCACCACCATGCGACTTGAACCATCGAGGCTCAATCCACGTGGAATAACCGGATCAAGGCCATTCAACGGGTTAGAGATGCCAACCAGCGTACCGTTGGTCTGGGTTCCTGCCACCTCTGCGTAGTCACCAAAACCATCGTCATCGGTGTCCACCTTGTCGGGACGCGTGCCATACCCCTCCTCTTCGAGATTGGAAAGTGCATCGCCATCAAAGTCGCGTTCGTCATCAAGAATGCCGTCGTTAAAGGTGCTGGCATATCCAGGATGGAGGTGGGCATGATACTTACTCAGGAGCGAAAGCCCAGAGGCAGCACCGAGGTCACCAGAACCAGACACGGCGAGCGACCAGAAGTCTGGAACACCATCACCATCCTCATCTGTAAAGACAGTAGCCGCAATCGGGCTATCGCCCGAGGCAATCATGGTCGCACCACTCATCAACGTGCCGGCATGCATCCAACTCAGGAGCCAATCCTCAGCAGGTGCTGCGAAGTCCTCTACAGAAGACCCAAAGTCGTCAAACCGGTAGTAAGCAACCGGGCCAACGGTAGAATGCTCAAACGTACGATAGGCATTCGCACCGATTCCGGCAGCCGTGAAGGTTCTTTCCCAAATGCGAACTTCGTCAATCTGACCAACAAAGTCTTCACCTACTCGAGTGGTCCCTGCCGCATCAATCCCCCACGATCCAGCTTCTGCTGGAACGCTGCCCATGGCAACCACAACGCCGTCAACATGCAATCGCAGCTCACCAGCATCGACATCATAGACACCCGCAAGATGGTACCAGTGGTTGTCGCGGGTCAATGCCGTCGGCGCCGTCATCCGTTGCTCGGTCGCCCCTCCGTCATAGACGCCAACGAAACGGACATAAGGTTGCCCGGCGGTCAAGCCCAGCTCATAATTAACGCTACTGCCACTGGTGCGTTGCACGATCAATCCCGTGCCACCGAAAGCTGCATCCAAACGCACCCATGCCTCAACCGTCCATGATCCCGGCATCCGGAAGCGCGCCTGATCTGGCATTTCAACATACTGTCCAGCTGCCGTTAACGACAAGACACCCGATCGAGCTGGCGAGAGTGAGGCGTTGGGCAATGTCAACCCATCGGCGTTGTTCGAAGCTTCAACATCATCACGAATACCATCATCATCAGTATCTTGGATTGCAGGGTCAGATCCATAACGCTGTTCATCGCCGTTAGTCAGACCATCGCTATCCGCATCGCCATCGCGGTCATAAACGCCCGGTGTTGTTTGCGGATTGTTCGGGTCTGTACCCGCACGATACTCAACACGGTTAAGAAGACCATCCAAATCACCATCTTCATCACCATCCGCAACTCCATCACCATCGGTATCGGAATTGAAAGGATTCAGACCATTGGCAATTTCCCAAGCGTCAGGCAACCCATCACCGTCAGAGTCACTCGTTCCAACCACATCAGGATAAAGCATAACAGACGCATTGACGAGCGTACCCGCATCGCGCCACTCAAGCTTCCAATTGTCTACTAGCGCATCCAGAGGTGCAAAGTCCTCTACCTGCCCCTTTCGCCAATCAACTTCACCACTCACACCGTTCGTATGCGTTGCATCATCAAATGTATAGGAGAGCTGCGTGCCGCCTGCTCCATCCATGATCTTCACGTCATCAATGTAGCCATTGAGACCCGCTCCAATGGTATTGCGCACAGGCCCCAAACCAAATGTCTTGGGTCGACCTTCGCTGTTCACATGAGCAACCTCAGTGCCATCAATATACAACCGAAGCTCGCCTGACGTCGTGCTATAGCTGGCACGCAGCGTTACCCAGTCACCCATCGGCAATGCACGCAGTGCGGGAGCCGAGATGAGGACTTCCGTGCCATCGCCATCGGTATAGGCAACATACGGAATACGATCTGCGCCAATTCCAAGACGATACGTGTACTGACCGCTCTGCACTTCTCGTGCAATCACCGTGCCAGCAGTAACCGGCGCTTCAAGATAGACAGAGGCCGACAAAGTCCAATCAGACAGGGCCAAACGCAGACGCGTCGGAATATCCACACGACTGGTCGCACTGCCAGTAACATGCAGCACACGCATATAAGCGGGTGACAGGGAGTTGATCGGGCTAGATCCAAACTTAATCTCAAAGGTATCCTCAATCCCATCATCATCCGTATCGATCAACCATGGATCGGTGCCATTCGACTGCTCATCCAGATTGGCAACATCATCCCCGTCATTATCTTCTTCAGGATCGATCGTGCCATCTGCATCAGAGTCGTCGTCATCCGGATTCGTGCGTGCATGGTACTCGAACAGGTTCAGCAAGCCATCCCCGTCAAGATCCTCGGTCGCCACCAGCCCGCCAACCACATTCGAGGAAGCCGGAATGCCAAAGAGATCCTCGTACCAATCGGCAATACCATCGTCATCCGTATCGATGATGCCCATCACGGGCGCATATTCCATCGACGTCACATAATCATTCTCGCCATCAGCGCCGCCAGCAGCCAAGAACGCTATATCGTCTCCGGTATAGCGGTCACCATCGGGGCCCGGCTTTGCGTTGAGGTCTATATCCAGAATAACGCCCTGACCCAAATCGTACGTGCTGTCCAGTGGATAGCGCGAATCCTCAATGTCAACACCGCCGTCATCAAATCGATACATTGCCACCAACGTATCGGTCGGGCGTTGGATTTCATGCATTGCGGCTGCAATCATGCCGCCGTTACGCGCCACCTTCCACACGCGGAATTCATCGATGTGGATATCCGAGAAGGAAACCGGAAGCGTATTCTTCAGGATGGTCGTATCGACGTACAACGTTCCCAGCATGTCGTCACGGCCTTCCAGCATCGTGCGTGCCGCAGCTAGCAAACCGTTGATATGCAGCCTGAGGGTGTGATCGGCAGAACTGTAAACGAAAGCTACATGCGTCCACACATCAACGTCAATGGCTCCACCCATGACCTCATAAGTTGTACCTCCCACACTGCGCACCTGCACAAATGGACGATTATCATCTAAACCAACGACAAAGGCATCGTTCCCCGCCGTGGTCCGGTAGGCAGCAATCGCACCACTCTGGTTAGTAGATCCCGGCCTCAGCCACGACTCAATCGTCCAACCACTTTCAGCAGTGATCCCTACATCCGGTGCCCCGATATCATCCGGAGGCAGGATGGGGCTACCGGGCGGATCCATCGTGCCCTCCGGCATCGTAATGGTCGTCACAAGCCACCAGGCATCCGGATTGCTCATGCCAGCATTCGGCATTGCCTGTGGACCAAACTCGACATAGGACTCACCAGGAAGGCCTTCGTTCACCAGCACGCGCACTGTCGACATCGGGCTACCACCGTGGCTGAAATTGTTCATCCACACTCCGTATTCACCGGAAATCGAATTCGGTTGCTCAAGCGTAATATTCTCAGGGCCGGTGCCAGAGACATCGTCAATATCCAGAATTGCACCCGGAATCGCTTCACCGGGCTGATCGGCGGGGCCAATAACAAGATTCGCCCCCGGCGCGAAGCCCATGTTGCGTCCCTGAGGATCAATCAACCACGTATCCAGATCGCCAGACACATCCCACTGCTGTGTCACACGAATATCCGCCGGTGCAAACGTACCCTCAATCGTAATCGAGTCGCTGCCAACCCCGCCATCGGTGTCGATCGCATATACAGTAACGATATTCTCTCCGCTGTTGATAATAACGGTGTCCGTGAAACTTTCGACAGCGCCGTACTCAGCAATAAACTGGTCGTTGATGTAGAGAAGAACTGAGTCCACTGCGGGCCCCACCGGCTCGATTGCGGCTGCCACATTTATGAACCGTATCGCGATCTGCGCCCCATCAGCCGGTGCAGTAATCGTGACTGTCGGACCAACAATGATCACATCTTCAGCCCTCAGGAAGGCAAACCGCTCACTATGTGGGGCCTCTATATCACGCCCCGACGCCACATAGCTGCGACGCACATGTGGACTGATAGATTCGACTGGTGACGAGACCTGCAGCCCAACGCCATAATCATCTATAGCAGTCGGCATCCACCCCTTCACCTCTACACCATCTAAATACCCATCATCATCCGTATCCGCATCACCCGGATTGGAGCCAAACACCTCGGACTCATCACTATTTGACAAACCATCGCCATCCGAATCATCGGTATAGTCGTCAATGCCATCACGATCCGTGTCAGCGGTCCACGGATCAGTCATGGCCTGATACTCATAGAAATTAGCTAATGAATCACCATCGGGATCGCCATCGGCCCCATTCACCCCACTCGCATCAAGCGGATCCAGCGCGTAGCGTTCTTCCCACCAACTGGGAATGCCATCGCCATCATCATCCACGTCTGAGGGATACGACGGGAACAAAATCGGCACGGGCGTGACATCGGAATTTCCCGAGTTATCAATCACGTTTATCGTGGGATCCAAACCATACCCAAACAACAATTCTGGAGTCGTTCCGAGCTGCACCATAAAGGTGCCATTTGCAACTGTCGGCATCCAGGGGCTTCCTGTTGTTATCGCAACGGCATTAGATGTTCCCGCATAGCCCCAACCATTCACGCCCTCGGCAATCGGCGTCCAGAGCCCAATCACGGAATCATGGATCACCAGATTCGTCAACCCGAGCGAGGCCAGATTCATCGAGCGATTGAAATACAACTCAACACGATCGCCTTCGCTGTAACCACGGTCGTCGTCATCATCATGCCACCGGATCCCCTGTAATCGGGGAACGGCATTAAAGAGGTGGATCGTAGTCGTCGCCGCGACTTGATTCGGCCCGTTCAAAGCGTCAATTGACGCACTCAGCACCGCACTATTATTGGTTAGCGTACCCCCTGAAATCCTACACGCTCTATTGGTCTGTCCGACATAGAACGTAACCGATTCCTCTGCCACAAATACGTTTGTATTCGCGCTTGCGAGGAATACATCAAGCTCACCACCTGAAGATGCCGCAGAGCGTTGCAGAACGATTTCACGTACTTCCGACGCACCCAGATTGTAACTGGATTGCGCGAAGCTCACCCCTGGAGAAACCACATCCACCGTCACAGAATCGGATATAAAGTCGTAATCGATCCCCTCTGCTGTAATCGTCACCGAATCGGCAAGTGTAAGCCCCGTCACGTAGAAGGTCACCGATCCACTTGTGGCATCCAATTCGACCGTACTGGGTATATCCAACGCCCCTTCCGGACTGACAGTTAAACGTATAGAATAGTTCGTACCCGCTGCTGTAGAATCATTCGTACCCGCTGGAGACGCCGTCGCTGTAGACACTGTGAATGGAGAAAGGGTACCCAGATAAACATTTCCATCCGAGGGACCAGAAAGATCCAGAGTCGCTGTAACCTTGACCGCAACACTGGCTACGATATTACCACCAGCACTCAAGGTTGCGAGGAGGTCTCCGGGTTGGTCGCTTGTTAAACCAAACATCGTTGAATCCAATGTGGCCGGAATTGTAATCGTTTCCGTGTCCGTTCCATAGACCACGTCAAACACCAAGTCTGCACCCACCTGATCGCTGGGACGTGTCACATACACCCATACCGTTTCGTTAACGCCAGCGGCAAGGTCAGGGTTATCGACATCACTACTGAGAGCGGGAAGCCCCGGAGCAAGCGCTATCGTCAAGCTTGGTGGCAGCACATCAATGGACTGATTTGCTGAGGGATAACCTGCAGCCGTTGCCACCACATAGACACCGGCACCCTCACTCACACCCGTTACGGGGAAGCCAACATCATTCACACCGGCAGGAATTGTCACTGAGGTCGGCACGGTCATCGCGTTCGGATCCGAACTGGTCAGCAATACCGTCAGCGGCGTGGTGTCGTTTCCATAGGCACTGAGTGTGCGGCGCACAATCATGGTGACAGTGTCACCCGCATGGACATCACCGCCCGCACTTGGAAGCAACTCAAGATCAAGATCAATGCCGTTATGGACAACCACCGGAATGGTCAGTCCAACGCCATCAGGAAGCGATACCGTCAGAATGCCATCGTCCTGTCCAAGCCCCTCGGCAAGGGCAATGCCCTGAACCGTTACCGTCACCCCTGTGGATCCCTGCACAAAGACCACCGAGCCCGTCCCGACGGAAAACAGCGTATTGTCGCTACTGGTCAACGTGAGCGAAACCGCATTCGTCTCGGTGAGATCACGGCGCAGAATCATAAACGCTGCCGTATCCCCCACTTGTACATGAACCGGTCCCACCAGGTTAGTCAGGAACCGCTCGGCCAGCATCGGGTTCGTTCCCGCTATATACTCCTCGTAGTTGCTGGCACCATCATCATCCGGGTCGCCGTCATACCCGTCATCACCAATCGCGCTATCGGGATCGAGACCATACTGCGTCTCCCATGCATCAGGCAGACCATCACCATCACGGTCATTCACAACCGTGACCGGGCTGGTCAACGAAGTGAGCGTGACATGCGAAACACCACCCACCATTGTGGCCGCATGCATCCAGGCGGTTTTCCAATCATCGGCGTGCTCGCTGACAAAATCCTCAATCTGCCCACGCTGCCAAGCTGGGTTATCACTGACGCCATTGGTCGGCCCATAGCGGGTACCATCGTCAAACCGATAGTAGGACACGAGGGCGGTTTCATCTCCCGTCAGAACGTCGCTACGCTGATCGCTGATCTCAATCTGGCTAAGCGCCCGCTGCCAGATGCGAACCTCGTCAATGTCGCCGCTGAACTGTTCACCAATACGGTGCACGCGCGGCGCCAGACCATAAACCGATGGACGGGCACTCACATTCGTCAATGCCGCCGCAAGCGTACCATCAACATAGAGCGCAACGCTGCGACGGGTATCATCAAATGTCGCAGCTAAATGGGTCCAGGTGATGCCGTCTGCCGGGACCGTGACACCCGTTGCCGTCGCCCATGTGCTATTGAACCCCACCTCAGGCTGTCCACTGCCATTAATTTGCAGAACATAGTTATCATCAATGCCAACGGTAACATCACCGCTACGGCGCAACACGATGCCCCCGCCCGTCCAGCCTGCAGATGGACGCACATAAGCTTCCACAGTCCAATCGTCCAGCGTAAACCGGGATTGATCAGGAAATTCAATATAGTCGCCAGCCCCCCCTGACAGATGGATTGCACGCGGCACTAATCGCACCTCAGAGGCAACCGGATTATAGCCAAAAGCAACCTCATCAGCATCCGGAACACCATCATCATCGGTATCGCGCAGGGTGGAATCTGAACCCCACAAGGCTTCCTGTGCATTAAGCAAGCCATCGCCATCATAATCCTCATGGCCATCATCAACAAGATTGCCATCGGTATCGAGGTCCACAGGACTCAAAAATAACTGATACTCGTTCACATTCGGCAATCCATCTTCATCACCATCATAATCACCATCCCAATTGCCAGAAGTAAACGGATCAAAGTTAGACCAGTATAACGCCTGCCACCAATCAGGAATACCATCCTCGTTCAGATCATCAATCGCCTCGAAGATCTGATTGTTGAGCACAAAGTCTGGGATGTTCGTGACAAACTGACTAGTCTGCATCCCCATGACCGCATAGTTCCAATTCATCGGATGTACAAAGTCCTCAGCACCAAATGCCTTGACGCCATAATCCGTGCGATTCGTGAGATTCTGACCATCATCAAACCGTAAATTCACCACCAAAGATCCATCGTTGATCACGGCAGAGCCACTATAAGTGCCATTGGTAAATACACGCCATGGCGAGTTCACGATCTTGTTACGGCCATCCTCAATCTCGCTGAGCGAGCGAGAGCGCGACCATATGCGAACTTCATCGACGATGCCATTAACCCCATCCCCTCCGAGTGTCGTCACGCCGCTTTCCGTGGCACCGCCCCAATAGCCGGGAGTCCCCGGGGTGCTACTGAAGACCTGACGACTAGCGGTCTGAGCACCATCTACATAGAGCCGCAGCGAACTGTTCCCTCCATCCAAAGCGCCGGCAACATGCACCCAGTTTGAAGGTGCAATTGGAGCCAAAGCCTTAGCCTTGTATACGTCACCCGCCACACCCATGAACGAGACGGACGGATAGTTATTACTTAGCGAGATCGAGAAGGTCGTGCCGCCCTGAATCGTATCGCGCGTAATAATGGATCCGGTCTCATTGGCTGTATCCAGATAGATCCAAGCCTCCACAGTCCAGTTGGTCAACCGAAGCCGAGCAAAATCCGTGATCGGTTCGCTCTCGTATTGCAAATTGAGCGTGTCTTCCGGCAGCACATAGCCATCCACAGGCGACAGCCGCAGCGCTTTCCCAACCAACGGGGACCGAGAATACGAGGGATTGGTGAAGCGACGACCGCCAGGTTTTAGAATATCCCAGTTAACTTCATCGCCATCGGTAACACCATCATCGTCCGAGTCGATGTCGCGTGGGTTCGTATGCCAATCGCGCGTTTCTGCAAGATTAGAGAGACCATCCCCGTCGATATCAAAATCCGCATCACTGAGTGCCAGTGGATTGCGATCATTGGTCCACGACGAAACCCATGTCGGATTGGCGTGCGACAGCCATTCCTGATAATCTGAGAGACCATCGCCATCAAAATCCGTAAACTGATTGGCTTCTGCCAACGGATCGGGATGCGCCCCGAACCAGTAATACTCCCAGGCATCCGGGATGCCGTCACCATCGCTGTCATTTCCAGATGCAACCCAGTACCAGTCTGTGCTGTCGCCATTGTTGGTTCCGCCCAGCGGAGATGACCATTCCACAACAACTTCCGCTGGTGCGTAGGGGTCTGTCGGGATTCGAATGTCAAGAATGCGTAATCCACTATCCTGCTGGTCAAACCATTCGGCGCGGGGAATCGTCGCTTGCGTAAACTGCCGCGTCGTGGGTGTCATGCCAAAGACATCGTCCGGCCCGGCGTTATTTAGGCCATCTTCAAGTTCGTACAAACCATCCGCCTGTACAATTGACCATCTGAATCGGTTGTTCGCGCGCTGCTGCTGAGGCATTCCAAACTCGCTGTCAATATAGTCTGAGTGGCCAATCACAACGCCCCGTCCCATGGGACTCGCATACGCGGAGGGCTGCTCGTTGTTAGGATTGTCGGTATCGTCAAGTTGACCTGCATTGTAGTTGATCGTGAAATACTCGACCGGATTGCTGAGGTCACGGAAAACATAGTACTGATCCGCATAGCGTTCGACCGGATACATCAGAAGGGTCTGAGAACCCGTGTCCTTTGTCAAAATGGCATTGGTGCTCCAGTTTAATTCCTGTGGAATCACGCCCCGAGTGGCTGGCCAGGCGTTTCCTGCTGGATTGCTGACAAATTTTAAATCTGGATAGCCGTGTACCAACCCGCTGTCAGAATAGAGATCGCCCGACCCGCCGTTGTTTTCTACCTCTTCAGTTGAGATGTCATAATCGTACAAATCCGGCCATAGCATCACATCGTGGCCCTGCTCATGGGTGAGAACAGCGGGCACTGGCATATTCTGGTCGGTCGGCCAAAACTGATTAAACCCACTGATATACTGATCTCGGGTCTGCATGGCATAGAAATTACCAGAGTGAACAACACCCGCTAAAGCCAATTCGGTTTGGTTGAAGAGCGAAACCAAATACAACGGAATGTTCACCGTCGCACCATAATTATAGATGCCATTGATGTTGGCATCATAAAAGAGAGCGTCACCATACGATTCTACAGGGCCTTCGACAGGGTCGTACGTGACCACAAGCGGATCGTATGTTCCGTTAATCATGCCATTGGAACCGGCCAGATCAATCCATTGAATGACGGTGGAAACATCGCCATCTGAAGCTGTGCCATCGAGGAGCGGGGCAGATTCGAAAATCACCAGCTCCGAAAGGTTACGCTCATTCGCGAGAGGCGAAATCTCCAGCCACGCGATACTCGTATCGCGATGGAAGGAAAAATCCACTCCATTTGTCGTAAATGCAACCGGAACGGTACCCGAACTCCCGACACCCATATATCGCATATCCAGAGCGTTTTGAGGCACGTCGACCGCCGTGTCGCCTTCGTAGTAACCGCTGTTATCTGAGTCTATGTAAACAGCATCGCCCATGAGATACAACGGAAAGCCCACCTGAGAGACATATCGAATCGTCCCATCCGTCACAGCATTCCACAAAACACCAGTCGTCACGCCAACCACCGGCGTGAAGCCAACGCCCTGATAGATAGGATCAACCCCATTCAAACTACCAAAAACATCTGTGGCTCCCGCATATCCATTGGTCACAGCCCAAATCATACTAAAGTTCGCAGCCGACGGGTACGCATAGATACTCGCAGTGCTCCGGACATACGCTGACCCACCGTCGCCCGTCTCCAATGTGAAAGAGTTGTCTAATAAAACCGGTTCACTATCAAAAACCCCGGCGGTCCCGCCCGGGACATCATCCTGCCACACCAAATCGTAACCAATATCATATCCCCCACTCGCATTGAGATCGGAGTAGTTAAGCAGGAACGATCCGACACCGACGAGTGCATCATTATCAGTTACCATGCCGGTAGGATCGTGAATGATCACTTCAGGCCCACCAAATAATCCATCGCCATCACCGTCTATCCACAAGCCATCTACTCCAGGAGTATAAACGCCATCAAAATCAGAATCACTATAGACAACAGGGCTGCCGCCAAGAACATTTGAAAGCGTGTCATCCGCAGCATGCCCCACATCTATTTCAATCCAGCTTGGCTGTTGAATGATCCACTCGGTACCCACTCCGCCCAGTGGCATATCAAAATGCGTCAGTGTCCTGAAATCTTCGACCGCATCATAGGTGTCAATCAGATCTTCTATACAACGTTCCCATCCGAAAAGCGCCATTGTATCCATACCGTTATCAGGCAAATTGGGATGGGGGTCGGTAAAATAGTTATGGGAACCCAACGGCACCGTTTCTCCCTGGTCAACAAGCCCATTGAGGTTGACATCACGGTGGTCTCGAGCATAAGCAATGGGTTCATCCTCATAGTGATAGTCATAAAAGAGTGGCACGGCGCTTCCCCCTCGAGGCCCCGTTTGCGAATCGCCATCGGTGCGGTAAGTAACAAATTCAAGCGCCAACTGGTTGGCAGCGTCATACCCAAAATTTGCATGGGTGTTGTAGGCAAAAGGCCCTGCCAAATGAAGCAAATTATCCCCCCCACCAAAATCACGTGTATCGGGATCATTATCCCCACGGTCCTCACCAAAAATATCATTCCCCCACGGGCTTGTGATCTCCCCTAATCGCATATCGCCACCATCCCAAATGGCGAGTTTATTGCCCGGGGGAGGGAGTTCTCGCATTGAAAGTGCCGAAAGGGATCCCAGCTCGGGATTGTGGTACAGTGATGAAGCCAAATCATCAAACTCCCGAGGCGAATCATACGTCCATGTCGTGCCATATGGGGGATGAACCAAATCTCCATAAGTCGTTATCAATTCAATGCCAGACTCAGTCTCATTGGTCACAATTATCTCCAAGACAACCTGATTAAAATCGGTCAGCTCTGGTTTCCACTCAGACATTTCCGGAGTCGCTAGTGGTACGACGGGGATAGATGTAGCACCATAGCGGTTAGTCCACCAATCACTATAATCTGTGTAGCGCCCCAGCGTGTAATCTGTGAACACTTCAAAGGTAACCAAGTCCCGTATAAATCCCGACTGGATGTACTGGTTATTATCCGTTTCAAGCCACCCTTCAGGGCCATCATACTTCTCATTCCCGCAACGGGCTACCAGCCCTGCAACATCCCCTGGGTAGTTGTTCTGAATGTATGCCACATAGTTAGAATAAGTCCAATAGTCTGGGGTAGCTTTCGTATCCTTAGGCAACGTGCCCAGCCCGGGGACCCCCGTCAAACCGGGCACCCATACTCCGGTTTCGTCTTCACCACCAATGGGATCCCACCATGAAATAAAGTCGGAATACTTTTCCTCTGGAATAGCATCGGTCCACTGATCATCGCCATCCACAACATCAACAAAGATGTTGTCAATGTTGATATACGGGTCATCCCAGACCGAAGCGCTGGGAGGATTCGTATATGTGGCAACTTCATCTGGAGCACCCCATATCTGTTTCGAGTAAAACAGAGGCACATGAACAATTCCTTTCACACGAACAATGTCAGAGGAGTTCGTTAGCGGCTGCGAGCCTGCAATAAAGCCGCTGGTAGTAAAGAAACCAACCGGGGGGTTATCGACATGAATTAGAGCGTCTTCTAACCTAAAGCCACCCCATTCCTCATTCGGGTTGTTTAGCAAATTATCATAAAGCACAATTGGCAAATCCAGGTAGGTATGGATTGCAATATCATACCCCTCGGGTGCTCGATAGACATGGGGAAAACCATTCGTGGCCATGTTATATTCCAAGCGATTAAGCGCACCAATATCGGTGTAGACTGGAGCGAGATTGATAGGGGGGGTGGTGACATCATGAGGGTTATACGTCCACCAGGCATCCCCCTCAATAATCATCGGTTGATCGTTTGTCGCGAGGGCATCGCTCTCACTGTAGTGAGTCACAAGAGCTCCCACCGTCGTGACCACCGTACTGGTAGCAGAGGTCCATTCATCATCATTGCCAACCGCATCTTCGAATACATTCAGAGCCGGTACGATATCAACATTGTAGCCACTCGGATCGGAAGGTTGGCCCCAGACCGATGCCGCGTAATACACGGGGAAATCGAGGTAGAGCGGAATGCGCTTTGCGAGAGGCAATATGCCCGTGGCACCAAGAAGACTATTCACGTTGACCCTCTCGGCCTCGTCAACAATGACGATCCGTGGCTCAGGAGCATTTGTCACGTACATGAGGCCGTAAAGAGCTGACGGGGCGGCTCCTGTTACCTGGTCTACAATAGCCTCAGACAGGTAGGTCTTGATCAGGATCGGGCTCAATCCCGGGGAGGTCGCCTGATATACCAACGCCGTGCTACCCCCTAATTGCTGATACTCAAAACGCCCAAGGTTCGGAACATCCGCATAAAGGGTGGTGTTGGTGTTGGCGGGATTGGGATCACGGATGTAGGTGTGCGAGGCATCGCCTTCAAGGAGCCCGGTTGAGTCGCTGGTCACGGTGCCCCAATTATTGTAACGCGGCAATAGCACCCCCACGCTATTGGTCGCGAAGAACCGTGGAGGTGTCAAGTCAAGCTCGTTGACCTCCCAGGGAACATTGGTGCCGTGCGACTCGTCGGCAATCCATATCGTCAAACTTGTAGAAACGCTGAGTCCGCCTGAGAGCGGTGTCGAACTATTCGGGGGAACGGGAACTGTGAAGTCGTAGTCGGCAAAAGCATCGCCCACCCTCGATAGATTAAGAAAGTTGTAGAGGGTACCCCCAAGATACGATAACGCAAAAGTATCCAAATTGGCACTCGGGGTCCACCGGTCCTCCGCGAACTGTTCTTCAAGCGTAACATCAACATCGCCCTTGATGTACAATGGCGGTGTCAAGTCAAACTCATTGATGGTATGCGGCACATTGACAATACGATCTTCGTCCGCAATCCAGATCTGCACATTTGTACTCGCCATCCCCGACTGACCATTGAAGTTCAGAACGCGCAAAGGCGCGGTCGTGCTGACCAAGGTAATGGAAAAATTGTAGTCATAGAAAAAATCGCCACGAGGATTATCGATGTCATTCATATACAGCCGCATAGATGGCGACAACACTCTCAACATGATACCGCCATTCGTGTGAACAGGAGTCCAAAGATCTTCAGTATGTTGGTAGGGATCCCAAACACCACTGGGAGGGGTGGCACCACCACGATCCGTAAAACGCTCACCAGGCGTCCAGAAACCATCGACCAACGGGTCGTCATTGGTAACGCCATTTTCTACTCGCCGATAGAGAACGCTCCCAGTCTCTCGATCGTTCCATTCATCAAAATGCTCACCACGGGCATCCGGATACCGTATCCCCAGATCTCCCACTTCAACACTAAAATTCGCCCAAGCCCCGGGATCAGCCGCAGCACCTTGAACAAAACTCGTATAGAAAATCTGGATGGGGGTCCCCTCGGGAGCTGCTAGGTTAAGATGAAAACTATAGGCACCCGTGCTGTGGTTGACCCACCCCGCCCCATCGCCCGATAGCGTTCCCGTGCCCAGCGTATCAATCAAAAATCGCGTCCCAATCTGAATGGTCAAAGGCCGCCCCTTCACGGGGACGCTCGCAAGGACTCCGGTATAGTTCGTACTGACATCAGCAAATGCCGTTCCGATCACGGTGGAAATATTCGTCTGCCCCATCTGCGTCAACCCTGGATTCCATGCCCACGGTGCGGCCACCTCTCCGCCAGTTTTGCTATCCATGAAATAGCCGCGTATATTGGTCCCGTTGGTCGGATTCGCACGGTAATAGGTATACTCCCGCCAAAACCCCTCATACGTGGTTTCCATAGCGTTGCGCACCTCTCCTACGGTCCAACCCGAAGTGGTATAATCACCCTGTCCATTTTTAGGGAAGTAGGTCGGAGTAACATGGGTCTTGTGCGTGGGCATCTCCGGCGAGGCCGCCCGTGCCATAAATGGCGCTGAGACAAGAACGGCCAGCACGGCCCAAATCACTGCGTATCGGCCGCATATCGTGATTGATTTCATTTCATTGATCCTTTCACATTGTATTCGCATCATTCCTACAATTTCCAAAAATCGTCGGCCACCAACCCCAATCCACCAGCGACAATCTGCCGATCCAGTTCGGATTTGTAATCGGTGTCCGCCGTCAAAATAGCATTTCGCAAAACACGCAATTTTCTGTCTATATCGGAGCGAATCTTAATCACGTTCCGAATAAAGGCACGGGCTTCAATTACCTGTGGTTGGGCATCCACAAGTAACAGGTGTTTCTGACTGGCCTCACGTACGGACTTCTGAAGCTTTGCAATCTCGGGATCGTCATCACGCAATGACTGCCTCACCCGCACCATCGTCGCTTCGATTGCCTTCTGCCTCGCCTCAAACTCCTGATATTTCTCGGAAAGAGAATTAAACAGCGAGGCGGAACCATCCTTCACGCGCGCCTCCCTAGTGGCATCTTTCGAAACCTGCGGTCCACTTGTATTCTTGACGACAGCAACATCGTTAGTGAATCGGACGTAGATCTCACGCATCTTTCGGCGATCAGACGCTTTAAACGCCTCCGCATTCTTGACACCTGCGCTCTGAAATACAGCATCCCGTTCCTGCTTAAAACGTTCAGTCAGCACGTTCACTTTAGCATCAAACTTTGCGATCCGAGCCTTCTTCGCGTCGCGCCACGCACGCAGGATCTCCGATTGCTCACGGGAAACTTCTACTTTATCAGCCTGAAAAGCATCATACTGCTCCTGATAGGCCACAAACTTCGGATGCACATCCAACGCCCCCTCCAAACGCTGCAGCTCACGGCAATACGCCGTCGCCGTCTCATAACCAAAACCACCGTTTGGCCTCGTACTGCGAGCCGTCACAAGGGTCTTCTGAGATGCTTTCATGCGAGCCGACAGCCCAGCACGCTCGTCAATCAAGGTCGTAAACAGATCCTTCATCTCCTCCAGCGTGGGAGCTGCTGCCCCGGAAGCAGGAAACTGATATCCCAACCCCATCACGATTACTAGCAACCCAAACATCCTCGCGAGCCCACGCACCATGGAACCTTCCTTCTCCGAAAACACCCAATAAAGCCAAGACAGACCTCGACTTAAAGATTTTGCACGATCGCTATGTTGCCAGAAGTCCATATACGCTTCAACCTATTTCTCTGTTATCGCAATTCCGCGCCGATCATTCCTGACGCATCATTCGAGCCCGCATCAGCTAGCGTAAAAATGCCGCTTTCTTAGAGGCATTCCCTCTTGCTGTGCGCCGCCTCTGTAGGGTTGGCCGTCTCGGCCAAAACATCGCCAAATGCGATGACAGCCAACTTGCATCGCCTCTGGAGCATTGGCCGAAACGGCCAACCCTACAGCTTCAAAACCAAACGTCATTCCCAGCAAGCCCAAACCCATACCCAAATTCAAAGATCACAATCCAATGTCAAATATACTCGCAACCTACGTGCCAACTCATATATATTTTACACATCTCACTAATAGACAAGATCTTACAAATTATTCAACGATTCCAATAAAGGGACACCCCCTCTTGACATGCGCGCAAGTTGCGCGCATAATGGTTTCGTAGTGAACGCAAGACAGTTAACGATAGGGACAGACCCCAGCGGCATGTTGCTCAAATCAAATAACGCCTTCCTCCTTCGCACTTTGTGCTACGGCGGACAAGTCGGCAAGATGCTTCGACAAGCTCAGCATGACATTTCTCTGAGGAATTCAAGCCAAAAGCCAAATAAGAGAGTGGTGCCCCATGACGAATGACCAGCACAACCGACGCGTGAATCCACTAATAGATCGCTATGTCACAACCGACCTGCCCCTACTGGAGATCATCCGCAAGACGCCCACGATCGACAATCCCTGCACGCGGGCCATGCTCCTAATCGAAGAATGTCTGGCCGGCGAACGCTTGGCTAAAGAGGCCATTACGGCGGCAGAGGCCGCCCCGATCCAGTCGGCAGACTCTGAAACCCGCGCACTACTTCTCTCTCAGTGGGCCGAGCTCTCTTGCCGTATTGGCCGCCCCCGCGAGGCTCAAACGCTCCTCCACCAGGCAAAGGCCCAAATGTCCAAAATAACCCACCCAGTCATCCGGGGGTCCGTCATGCTGGTTGAAGCGGCCCTCGCCGATGCCACCGGCAACCAGCGGCAACGCGAAACTATTCTTCGCAGCAGTCTCGACGTCATTGGCGAGAACTCCGCGCGGCGCAAGTTCTTCCTATGGGAACTCGCGATGCTCCTCGCTACACAGGGGCGCGGCAACGAGTTATCCAGCCAACTCCGCGAGCTCACGTGGCAATGCAACGCCAACTTTCCACTCTCACGACTTCTGGTCATCCAGTTCATCAACGCCGTCGAAACCGGACGCGTTCAGGAAGCGTCACAACTGATGCCGGACATCGCCACATCAACCACCCGTGATCACAGCCGCGCCCACGCCTTATACGTTGAACACCAAACGCTGCTGGGGCTGATGCACGCAGCAACCGCGTCCCAGAGGCAGCCAAACACGAAGATCCCCCAGCCCGATCGCCCGGTTTGGGCCCAAGTGGTCTACCACTTGCTTACGCACAACAGCGAACAGGCCCTAAAGGTCGCCCAGCTCGAAACCCGACGCATACTCAGCTCCATCTTCGGCGCCGGGTTCAGCACGCTGAACCTCATTCGGGCAGAGCTGGCCTGCCGCCATCCAGAAGCCGCAAAGCGACTATTAGCCATGCGCCACTCCCGTGGTAACGAGCACTATCTAGACAACCTATTCATCGCACGTGCCGAACACCTTGCAGGAAACCAGCGTGAAGCGAAGCAGGCATTTCAACACGTTCTGGAAGATGTCGAGCACTACGACGCAAAAGGACGCCTTGATTTTGAGCTTCAGCTTGCCACAGAGTTGACGCAAAGTGACATCGTTAATCTCTCCAAACGCCCCATACTTCGCCGACCTCAACCCAAACCCAACGAAACCGTCCCCCACTCTCCACCCACCACGCTCCACGCTCCACTCTCCACTACACCCGGTCTACATGGAATACAGCGGCTCCTGGGGCGCAGTCCCGATATTCAAAACATACGAGATACCATTCAACACTATGCAAATCTGGATGCGCCTATCCTCATCACAGGCGAAACCGGCACAGGCAAAGACCTTATTGCCAGAGCAATCCACGAAGAATGTACGAGACACAACAAACCCTACGTTGCCATCAACTGTGGAACGATCACAGAGACCTTGCTCGAATCGGAGCTGTTCGGGCATGAAAAAGGCGCCTTCACCGGGGCCGATCGTGCAAACAAGGGCCTCTTTGAGGAAGCCGGCAATGGCACGATATTGCTCGACGAGATCGGAGAAATTTCTCCACGGCTACAAGTAGCACTTCTGCGCGTCCTGGAAACCGGGGAGATCCGTGCCATCGGGAGCACCAAGACCCGTACCATTCAGTGCCGAGTCATTGCCGCCACCCACGCAGACCTTCGCACACGGGTTGCAGAGCACAACTTTCGACAGGATTTGATGTACCGCCTAGAGCGTCTCTGCATACGAATCCCCCCCCTTCGCGAGCGCCGGGACGACATCATGGTCCTCGTACGCCACTTCCTTGACACGGAAAGAGCCATCGGCGTCCACAGCGAAGTCAGTAAGAGCTTCGTTGCTGCCGTTCGGCAATACGACTGGCCTGGCAACGTCCGGGAACTTCGAAATGTCATCGAACGCATGCGACTGACGCACTCCGATCAACTATCCTACTCCAAGCAAGACTTGGACCCCCGGCTTCAAGATTCCCTTCCGCAAAGCGAGAACGGCACCCCTCGCCCAACGCTGCCCCCGCAGACGGCACCACCACCACGCAGAGTAGAACTCCCACAGCCGACTGATATTCACGCCTTCCTCAAGTCAGGGACATCCCCCCTTCGCCGCGCCGACCACTTGCGATCGCTATTCGAACAACATCATCACCTGACGCGCAGCGAAATCGTGCAACTCCTCCACATTGCCCCCAACACCGCAACCAAATATCTAAAGGCACTTTGCAATGAAGGGTTCATTCGCCGCATCGAACCCAACGCCTCAACTCGCACCCACTACTTTGAGCGGGTGTAGGTGGAAGGTGGCGCCCAGCCAAAAACGTCTCTTTATGGCCACGCGTACCATCTAGAACAGGCTTTTCCGATTGATGTCGGGAAACACCCCTGGTTTGAGACGTAGGTCTTCACGCGCTCCCCGAATACGGGGAAGCGCGTCCTACACGCTTTGTGGATTGTTCAAGGTGCCTGGGTAGGACCGGGCTTCCCCGGTATTCCGGGAAACCCGTGTCTTGCCCGTGTCAATAGCTACAGTATTGTTTCTCTCTAAAACCAGTGGAGCCAGTAGCTCTCGGATGTTGGATACGTTCCACTCCAACCCCAGTCCACAGGACCACCAAATTTCATCTGTCCATCGGAGCTTTGCAGAATAAACCAATTCCAAGCACCGTCATAAGGCCAATAAACCGCGAGATCCGTGGTACCATCGCCATCATAGTCACCGGGAACCGGCACGGTTTCGCTCCAGCCCCAATCCTGCTCACGGGTACCACCACTACTATATTTAATATACCATTTCCCGCCTTCGGGCCAGTACACCGCAAGATCCGTCATGCCGTCACCGTCATAGTCGCCGGGGACGGGAACCGTATCACTCCAGCCCCAGTCCATGGGACCACCAAACTTCATCTGGCTATCGGAGCTTTGCAGGATAAACCAATTCGCAGCTCCATCATCGGGCCAGTAGACAGCCAGATCCGCGAGACCATCGCCATCATAGTCGCCAGGAACGGGAACGGTGACATCCCAACCCCAATTCTGTTCATGGGTCCCGCCGCCACTATAGCGAATATACCAATTTCCGCTTTCAGGCCAATACACTGCCAGATCCGTCATCCCGTCACCGTCATAGTCGCCCGAAACCGGTACGGTAACGCTCCAACCCCAGTCCACGGGCCCACCAAACTTCATTAGGCTATCGGAGCTTTGCAAAACAAACCAATTCGCAGCACCATCATCAGGCCAATAGACAGCCAGATCCGTGATGCCATCGCCATCATAGTCGCCAGGAACGGGCACGGTCGCGCTCCAGCCCCAATTCTGTTGATTTGCCCCACCGCCACTATGGCGAATATACCAATTGCCGACTTCAGGCCAGTAGACCGACAAGTCACTCATACCGTCACCATCGAAGTCACACGGCACCATCCCAACGATCTTCGCACGGAAACTGATCACCTCTGCCGTTGCCACTCCCCAGTTTGAATCACCGAGCTGTGTCGCCCGCAGGGTTACCATGCCTGGATCCGTATAAGTCAGCGTGGCCGGGCTGTTCGTGTCGGACAGAATGGCCGGACCACTAACAACCTCAAGCGATACATTCAAACCGCTTGATGACGTCGCCGCAATCGCCGTCACATTGGTTACGATTTGCTGACCCGGATTCGGAAAGCTGATCGTCTGCAAGGCCTTATCCACGCTCAGCGATACCACATAACTCTGAGGCGCATTGCTCGAATCAGCCGAACTGATAACGTTCGTGGCATAGTACGTTCCAACCCACATTCCGGCGGTTGTGATGCTGTTTGTCAGATTCACTGATCCTATAAACCCAACACTTCCAGAAACAGGCGACACACTCAACCAACCGGAGGCTTCACTGCTATAAGACACGGTATTGCTATACGAAAATCCACTGACCCCAACATTTGACATCTCAACGGTTTGTGCCTTCGGATTGCTTGCATTGAAGGTCGCAGTGTAACTCAGAGCATTGGTGGAAAGTGCAATGCCGCCCCCAGTTCCAGTAATGGATACATCGTCCACGCAAATCCCATAGCCGTAATCGGAATAGCCCCGGAATGCAATACAACACTGTGTAGATACCGTTGGCAGGATAAACGTCACATTGGCCCAGCCATTCGGAAAGGTTTCGAAATAAGGGTCAGGGGTCACGGCCGTATTCCCTGTGGGAGGCAGTCCGTTGGTTACAGAGGTTTGCATGATGGTAGTAAGAGCGTTTGTTAAGTAAACCCATGGTGCCGAAGGATTGTCGCGGTACTCAATACTAAGATAGTCCTGATCGGTGAGCCATGTGATCGCACAATAACGAAACGATAACGTAACCTCTCCATAGCCGGAGGTGTCCAGCGGCGGCGAGATAAGGCGCGAGACAGGGTTGTCCCAATCTTCCCGGTAGAACAAAGCATTAAAGGATGTATTCGTCGGGTGATTATATGGGTGAATATATAACCCTCCCCGATATTGCACCCAGTCTGTGGTGCCAGAGATGAACTCTTTCGTCCAGAGATGGGTGCCGTCGTTTGGCCCCCCCCCAATCCATGTACCTTCAAAATTCTCGGTGAACGGAAGGGGAAGAGACTGTGCCACCCCATCTGCGCACAGCATCAAGGTCATGAAAAGAAAAGGGAAAAACAATCGCGTTTTTGTTAAATATCTTTTTGTCATCATGCCGCTGTCTCCTGAATATAAAGTCTATACACTTAGTAGTATATTCTCTATGGCTTTATCTTACGCTTAGCAAGAACAATGCTCAGCGGTTCCAAATAGGCGGCAATGCCGGGGGTCTGATCCTGTCG
>CAZNWT010000001.1:0-135560 GCA_964576795.1 uncultured Victivallales bacterium | reverse complement strand
ACGTGGCTCTATATGCTTCTCACCTGAAACGTGCGTTTTACTTTGCACTTCACGCGAAAACATGGGGTTGACCCGATGGGGCGTTGTGTGGGTTAATACACTCATTTACAGGAGACTTCTGCATGCATGCTGTCCTCTTTCAATTTGGGCCTTTAACGATTTATTGGTATGGCGTCATGATGGCCGCTGGTTTTCTTTCGGCGCTGGTGAGTTGGATTGTTTTGGGACGTCGGTGTGGCCGGAATGCTCAGTACTGTTCGGATCTGATGTTTTGGGTCATGATTTCGGGTGTTTTGGGTGCCCGGTTGGCTTATGTACTTGAGAATTGGTCTGACTATGCCGCGTCACCCCTATCCATTTTGCGATTGGATCAGGGGGGACTTATTTTCTATGGCGGATTGTTTGCGGGGGGCGTGGCCATTTTCATCTTTGCCCGGAGGCGCCGGGAGCGTGTGGTTCCTGTTGTGGATTTTGCGCTGACAGCCGTTCCGTTGGCGCATGCGATTGGAAGAATTGGATGTTTTCTAAATGGGTGTTGTTTTGGAACCCCTACGGATCTTGCAGTAGGGGTCCGCTTTCCGAAAGGGTCAGCAGCGTGGATGTTGCATTATCGCACAGGATTGATAGAGCAAATGTCCCCGTTCAGTCTTCGTGTCCATCCGGTTCAGCTTTACGAGACCGCTTATAACCTAATCATTTTTGGCGTGTTGATGGTTGTTTTCCGGCGATCATCTCGTGCAGGAAGGGTTAGCGCTGTTTATATGGTACTTTACGCGTTGGGGCGGTTCTTGTTGGAGTTCTTCCGAGGGGATCGTGCGGATCGTTTTGGTGCTTATGGCCTTTCTGTTGGACAGCTCGTCAGTATTCCCCTTTTTCTAGTTGGAGTGATGGTGTTGATTGGCATTTCTGTTATGAAGCCCCCTGTGACCAATGCGAATGGACAGTCGTAAGATGGAAGCTATGGAACCCATTCAACTCACTGTGCTTCCAGAGGACGCAGGAAGACGTTTTGACGTTTGGCTTGTGTCGGCGGTGGATGACCTTTCCCGTGTTCGCGTCCAAGCGCTGATTAAAAGTGGTAACATCCATTTTGGCGATGGGTCTGCTGTGAAACCGCATGCCAAAACGGTGGCGGGATTACACGTGGTCGTTGAAATCCCACCTGTGGAGCCGGTGTTCATTGTGGCAGAAGATATCCCGCTCGATATTCTCCATGAGGATCAGGATTTGATCGTGATTAACAAGTCTGCAGGGCTTGTCGTTCATCCCGCTCCGGGACACTTCTCAGGCACGCTTGTGAATGCATTGCTCTTTCACTGCACCGACTTGGCGGGGGTGGGCGGAGAGCTTCGCCCGGGAATTGTGCATCGTCTTGACCGCGACACAAGTGGGGTCATGGTGGTAGCAAAAAATCAATTGGCTATGGCTTCGCTTTCTAAACAGTTTCATGATCGTTTGGTGCAGAAAGAATATATTGCTATTGTGCATGGCATTTTGCATCCCGGGGTGGGGCGGATTGAGACGATGATTGGTCGCAGTAGTCATGATCGAAAAATGATGAGTACTGAAGCGAAGCATGGGCGAAATGCGATTTCAAACTATCGCCTTATTGAGGTGTTAGGCGATTTTTGCGTGGTTAGCGTAGGCCTTGAGACGGGACGTACACACCAGATTCGAGTACATATGGCGCATATTGGACACCCCGTTGTGGGCGACGCTGTTTATGGGGGGCGTTATAATCGGCGGGCGTTGCCACGACTTGTGACGCGACAGATGCTGCATGCCGCCCGTTTATGTTTGGAACACCCTTCCTCGGGGGAGCGGTTGACGTTTGAGGCTCCGGTGGCTCCTGACATGCATGAATTACTCTGTGCACTTCGCGCGTGAGCCGCTTGACATCGTGTGTGGGTTTAATCAGTATCGGAACGTTTACAAATCTTGATGTGTTGAGAAAGCGAGTTATGTGATGGGAATTCGAATAGAGATTTTGCCGTTTCTTGTTGCGACGGTGTTGGTGGGGCTTCTGATGGCTCTTGTTCTGGGGAGATTTACGCCGTTAGGTTGGTCTTGGGCGATCGGCGCTGGCATTGTAATTGTGACTGTTTTTGTTGCCTACTTTCTGTGGTTCTTTCGTGATCCCGAGCGCACGCCACCAAGCGATTCGGATGTGATTATTGCGGGAGCAGATGGAGAGGTTGCAAAGATTACAACCTTTACGGTTGAGGAGTTCGGCTCCATTTCCATGCTTGCTGGACTTAAATCAGAAGATATGGCGCGATTTCAGGGGGGGGAGATTCTTCGCATAAGCATCTTTTTGAGCCTGTTTGATGTTCATGTCAATCGTACTCCCATTGCTGGTAGCTCTCGTTTCTTAGGTTATTTTCCGGGGAAGCACCTTTTTACATTTGATGAGAAATCTTCGGACGTCAATCAGCATAATTCGATTCTGATTGAGAATGAGCGGACCTGTTGTCTGGTCAACCAGATTGTGGGGCCGGTTTGTCGGCGCGTTGTCTACTGGTTGGATCATGACAAGCCTGTTCAGGTGGCTGCCGGGGATGTTTTAGGCATGATGAAATTCGGGTCACGGCTCGATATGTATTTCCCGGCGAAGGATATTGACGTGTTGGCGCCGGTAGGCACAAAGGTTTGCGCGGGTGAAACGATTATTGGGCGTTACCGTTAAGCCCTTACGACTGAAAGATGTGTCATGATGAAATCATTTCTGAACTGGCGACAGATTATTCCAACGCTGTTCACGTTAGCTGCGATGCTTTGCGGGCTGCTGAGCATCCTTTACATTGTGCAAGGTTTTCACGGTGACGATCCCGCCCATTGGTATCGCTTGTCGGCAAAGATGATTATGCTTGCGATGATTCTTGATGGCCTCGACGGAAACGTCGCGCGGTGGTTGAAAGGGGAAAGCGAGTTTGGCGCTGAACTTGATACGTATGTCGACATGACGGCTTTTGGAATTGCTCCTGCCGTATTGATTTTTGCCGTGACGATGGAAACACAGGATCCCCTTTTGCGCATTTTGTTGCCGTCGGTGGTGGTGCTTTCTGGCGTTGTACGGTTAGCACGATTTAAGGTTACAGATCCATTGCGGGGGCAGGGGGGGTATTCGGGGCTTCCCATCACGACAAATGCCGCCTGGGTTTCCATGCTGGTTTATATTAGTCAGGTGCCTGCTTCAGAAAATATGGCCGGTGGCGTCTTTTCGCTACAAAGCGGCTGGTTCGCTATGCTCTTTCTGATCGGGATTATCGTATTCATCAGCCTACAGGTCTCTAACGTTCGATTTCCGAAGCCCACGAAGAAGACGGCGCTGTTTATTCCCTGCGTTATTCTAGTGGCCCTTTTTGTTTATCTGGAGAAACGCAATGCTGCTTATGTTGCCGTCTTAATGCTTGGAATGGGCCTTTTGTACGTGGCATTGGGGCCACTCTTCGTGAAAGGTGTTGAAATTCATAAAGCGCGGCGTGATGGTGGCGATTCGGACGTTTGCGAGTAAAGGAAAATCTTGGATCTTGATGAGATTCTTAATGATGTAAGCGCCCTTTTGGCGTGGGAGCTCGACGAGGGCACCCGCACGGTATCGGTGGCACCGGATGTTGTCACTGAACTGGCTAGTGGGTGCGAAAAACCGGAGACTCAAATGCCTGAACCGACCCCCCGCACCAGCAAGCCTCAGCTAGCAGCGCCGACTGCTGCACGAACTCCTGCAAAGCCCGGTGATTCTCTGGATGCTATTGCTGCGGAAATTGCCAAATGTATCGCTTGCCCTCTGCATGAAGGCCGAACGAACACAGTTCCCGGCGAAGGCAATTCCCATCCGGATATTCTGTTCATAGGAGAAGCCCCCGGTGCCGATGAGGACAAGCAGGGACGGCCGTTTGTTGGGCGTTCTGGGAAACTCTTGACCAAAATGATTGAGGCCATGGGATATTCCCGCGACACGGTTTTTATTGCCAACATCAACAAATGCCGTCCGCCTGAAAATCGTGCGCCATCTCCAGCTGAGATGAATATTTGTATTCCATTTCTAAAACGCCAGATTGCCCTGCTTCAACCTAAAATCATTGTCGCGATGGGGGCGACCGCGATAAATGGTCTGGTTGATCTGCCTAAGGGCATGGGGATCACAAAGGTGCGCGGGTCTTGGCTCGAATTTGAGGGCATTCCGCTTATTCCAACCTTTCACCCCGCCTATATGCTTCGTAATCCTAACATGAAGCGTCCCGTCTGGGAGGATCTTAAGACCGTCTTGCGCCGTCTGGATAAACCTATTCCTGAAGTGAATAAGGCGTAGCGATTCTGGCTTACGAGGGGACAAGGCATGTTTCCTATCGTGCATGCTGAATGCGTGCAGGGATTGCCGTCTCACACTCACAGGATCCACCCAATTGAAAAGATAATGCTATAGAGAGATAGTGCGTGTCCGGTATCGCCGATGACGCGGTTTAGGGCCGCGCCGCTCTCGCTACGGAAGACGGTCTTGATTGAGGGTGCGGTCAGTAACAGGACGGGCATTGAAAACAAGCATGCGTAGTGGGCATGGGTGATGATGCATAGTGCGATTGGAATGCAAGCGGTAATGACGATGCAGGCGAGGGTCTCGAAGCGAGAAAAACGAGCTCCGAAGCGAACCGCGAGCGTGCGCTTGGCGGTCAGCATATCGGTTTCACGGTCGCGCAGATTGTTGACGGCGAGGATGGCCGTGGACAACAAGCCGGGAGCGATGGCCGATACCAACACCACGGTGTTGAGGGTCTTTGTTTGCAAGTAGTATGTCCCTCCCACGGCGGCGAATCCAAAGAAAAGAAGGACCAGGACATCCCCGAGTCCGATGTATCCCAATGGATAGGGGCCCGCGGTGTAGAAAAATCCTGCCATAATAGAAAGTACCCCAATTGCAAGAATGGGCCATCCCCCATAGTAAGTCAAAATGAGGCCGAACGCGGCTGCGAGCATGAACGAAATGGCGGTGGCCCAGCGCATGGCGTGCAAAGAGACTAGTCCAGCCTGTGTCACGCGGGTGGGGCCAAGCCGATTGGGGGTATCCGTTCCGTGCACGAAGTCGAAGTAGTCGTTGGCAAAGTTGGTGCCGATTTGGATGAAGAGTGCGCTCATCAGGGTTGCCAGCGCGATCCTGACGGAGAACGCACCATCGGCATAGGCCATGGCCGTTCCGATCAAAACTGGAGCGACAGCCGCTGACAGGGTTTTGGGACGACTGGCCATGATCCAGATTTTCAGAGGCGACATGATGGGGGCCTGGTGTTTAGTGCTCCAAAGCCTTTTTGGGGAGTTGCTGAAATCAAAGTATTTTCTGTCCTGTATAGAGTGAGGCCACGCCGAATGTCAGTGGTTTGCAGGAGCAATCCACAAAGCTGGCGTTGCTGAGGCGTTGGGTGAATGCCGCGCCATAGGGGTAGGTCTCGACCGTTTTGTTAAGGTATTCATAGGCTTTCGCGTCCCCAGAAATCAAACCGGCGACTCTGGGGAGCACATGACGGAAGAAGAAAAGGTAGAGATGGCGAAGGATGATGTTTTTTGGAAGCGAGAACTCCAGGATCAGAGCGCGGCCCCCGGGTTTGAGTATGCGCCACATTTCGCGCAGCGCAGCGTCGGTGTCGATCACGTTACGGATGCCGAATGCGATGGTCACCGCATCAAAAACGGCATCTTCGACAGCCAGATTCGTGGCATCTCCCTGGCGAAGCTCGATGGTGTCCGACAGGCCCAGGCGACTCAGTTTGGTTTTGCTCTGTGACAACATATTCTCCGACATGTCGATACCGACCATGCGTGTCAGATTAGGGCGTCGTCGGAGTGCCGTGATCAGGACGTCGGCGGTTCCGGTAGCGAGGTCGAGCAGCGAGATCGGACGATTGGCGGGAATCGCGTCGACAAGTCGTTTTCGCCATGCGACATCGCGACGGAAAGAGAGCATTCGGTTGATCACGTCGTAGGTTGGCGCAATACGATTGAAGAAATGAACGACGCCTTCGCGTGAGGGGGCTGATTGTGTGGTGTCCACGGGTGACCTGCTTTGTGACAGTGAATAACAAGACGGATCTTACAAAACTGACTAGAAGAGTAGCTGTATGCGCATATGGATGCAAGACGCGCGGGTCACAACGTGCGTATTTCGGCCTGTTTAGCTTCGGGGCGAGTGCAACGAGGGAGGGGTGCGCGGAATCGATAGTGGCGATGTGCTCCATGCTCTCTATTGGATGCCCCAGGTGTGCTAGAGTCTGGATTACCCCAGTCGTCGAGTGACGCGCATGACGTCGGTGACGGTGGTGTCGCCTTTGATGGCGGCCAACCAACCTTCATAGCGTAGTGGGACGAGTCCATGTTCCAGGGCATGTCTGAGGAGTACTGAGCCGGGCGCCCGTTCGGCCGCGAGTGAGCGCAGTCCTTCATCCACGACGAGTGTTTCCACAATCGCCCGGCGCCCACGGTAACCGGTGAAACGGCAGTCGGGGCAGCCGCGTCCCTGCATGAATGTATCCGGTAGGTCGTGGTCTCCGCATTCGTCGAGGATGCGCTGGCGAACGGTGTCGTCGATGGTGACAGCGGTCTTGCAGGATTTGCAGATGCACCGTACGAGTCGTTGTGACACGACGCCGGTGACACCCGTGGCAACGAGATAGGGCTCGACGCCCATGTCTACTAGCCGTGGGATGGCGCTGACCGAGTCGTTTGTGTGCAGTGTGCTGAGCACGAGATGACCCGTCATGGCTGCGCCGATTGCGACGCGGGCGGTTTCGTCATCGCGGATTTCGCCGACGAGAACGACGTCAGGATCGTGCCGCAGGACGGAGCGTAGTCCGGAGGCAAAGGTGAAGCCGATCTTCGGATGTACTTGGAGTTGGGTGATACCGCGAATCTGGTATTCAACGGGGTCTTCGATCGTGATGATTTTGCGGGATTCGTCGTTGAGGCGGGCCAGCGTGGCGTAAAGGCTGGTTGTCTTGCCGCTGCCGGTGGGACCGGCGAAGAGTACCATGCCGTACGGTTGGGATGTGAGGTCCTCAATGCAGGTTAGCTGTGGTTTGTTGAGACCCAGCTCGTCCAGGGTCATCAATGTGCTGCGGCTGTTCAGCAGGCGCAGGTTGACGGCTTCCCCGAAGCGAGTCGGCAGAACCGAGACGCGAACATCGTAGGGGACGTCGTCGACTTCGAACGAGAAGCGGCCATCCTTGGGCAGACGTTTCTCGGCAATGTCGAGTTGGGCGAGCACCTTGATGCTGGAGATGATGGCGCGGCGGTGTCGCTCGACGCCGCTTGGCAGTGCGATCCTGGAAAGGACACCATCGATGCGGTAACGGAGCTGGAGCTCGTGCTTGTAGGGTTCAAAGTGCAGATCGGTGGCGTCTGAGCGAATGGCGTCAGAGAGGATCTCCTCAACGAACCGTACAACGGTGCCTGCATCCTGCTTTTCCGAACCGTGCTCTGCCGATTCCTCATCCTCTGAAGAGAGAAGTGTATTGATGCCTATGCCGTAGTAGTGCTTGATGCACTCGGAGATGTCCCGGGACGGTGCCAGAATCCAGCGCAGCGGATGGCCGATGACGATGCGCAGTTGGTCCTCTTCGGAAACATCGTAGACGCGGTAGGAGGCCACGGTTAAGGTGCCGGCGTCGAGCGAGAGTGGCATGATGCGGTAGTGATCGGCCAGTCTGGCGGGGACAGCGGCCAACGTGGCGTCGTCGATGTTGAGGCGGCCTAGTCTGCATACGGGGATGCCGGTCACGCCGCCTATTGCCGCGAGCAGGTCGGGTTGGGGGACGGCGTTTTCCCGCCGGAGGATGTGGTCAAGCGACTCGTCAAGCCACTCCGCCCGATGCTCCAGTTCCTCCATGCGATCTGCGGAGAGTCGATTGTCGGCTACAAGGATGTCGGCCACCTTGTGCATCACAGCCGCTACGGAGCGCACAGGGCTGGGGATGGCTTCATCGATCGGTAGCTTATCGCTCTGTGGTTCTGAGGTCATCATTGGGTGTCCGATTTCTGTTTTCCGGGCATGAGCTTGATCTGTTCTCCGACGGGCAGGGCGTGTTCCGTTTTACCGTCGTCGGTTGTCAGTATGGCCGCGGCGCGGTCGAGTTGTGCCATGCTGAACCCCTCGAGTGTGTCTCCTGGCATCATCATGGTCGTCTTGCCGTTTTCGACTTGTTCGACGATGGCCACGCTGGAGCCATCAATATGTGTGAGCATCCCGCGATAGATAAGGGTGATGGTGCGGGGTGGTACCGGCGAGGGAAGGGGGGCGGTAGGTTTTGGTCCTGGTTTCGGCTGGTGTTGGGTGGTCGCAGGGCTGGGTATCTTAGCGTTTATCTGCTCCTGTTGGGCCTTTGCCGCAGCGAGTGCTTTGGCCTCTTCTGCTTTGCGTGCCTTCTCTGCGGCAAGCGCTTTGGCCTCTTCTGTTTTGCGTGCCTTCTCTGCGGCACGCGCAGCCGCTTTCTTTGCAAGACGGGCTTCAAGATAGGGAGAGGTGAATGGATCTGCCTCTGACCATGCAGTCTCCTGGTCGGCGCTCTGTCGCCATTCTCCGGTCGGCAAGGGGGTGGCAAGTGCTGTTGATGGGTTGACGGGAATCCGGGGTTGCCAGGAGGAGAGACGCCATGCCACCCAGCCGGCTGCTACCAGTGCGCAAAGCAGACTGATCGCTGCCACAAAGCGCACATTGATGCGGTAGATTAAACGCAGAGAGTTGATCTTCATTGTCCACCCCCACTTCTGTGAGATTTGGCGTTGCCAACGTTTGGGGCGCCCCTCGTCTGCTCGAGTTTGGTGTTCGTTCCCACAAGGAACCGCACGGCGCTACAGATAAGCTGTACGCGCAGGGATTGTCCGTTCAGAGAGGGGCGGGTGATATCGCATCGGGATATGGCGTAGAAGCACTCCTCCCGGGAGAGCGTCGAGAGGAGAGGCTGTAGTTTCGCATAGGTGCACTGCAAACTGACACGAACGGGTAAGGTCAGGGCGTGCTCATTCTCGTCCGGCACCTGTGCGTAGACAAACGGCGGTAGTACTGCGATGGTTTCGATGGAGTCCACGCCACAGGTAATCAGGAGTTTGACGAGATGGACCACGGCGTCGAGTTCCCAAAGACGGAACTCAGTGTCCTCTTCGGTACCTATGGTTTCCTCGATTCCCAAGTCGACAGTGAGTTTTACGCCGTTAGTCTTTGCGAGTTCCTGTAAGGTCTGGTGTGCGTTAAACAACGCAACCTTAAAATCAATTCGGGCGTCATCGGAAGCGGCGACACGGGCACGTTTCGGAAGCGTGCCGTGGAAGGTGTCTACCTGTAGACGGTACTGCTCCCATGCCTGCTCGAGACGCTGTTCTTTCTGCTCGGCCTCGGCAATCTGCTGCGGCAGCGATCGGTGTACATACGGCTGCGCACGGGTACGAAGTGAGACGTCTGCTTCTACCAGATCCCGCTCGACCTGTCGCGTCGCGCGGACGCAATAGTAGAGCATTGTTCCCGCGATAAGCAGGCAGCCGACCGTAACCTGGAGAATGGTTATGACGCGTCGCCGGGCGGATTCAATATTGATGGGGTTGGGCACATTCATGGCTTCGGAAGGATCACTCCAATGGCAAAATGTTCGCAGCCTTCGCGTTGCGGAGATGGGGGCTTATCGATCTTGTGTTCCAGGGTATCGTCGCCAAGGAGGTCTGCATCCAGTATTCCGGGGCTGTTGCGCAGGGCCTCAATCATGGTGCGAATGCCGCCGAGAGTTGTGGTGGGTGTCTCGCCTTCGAAAACGAGTTGGTCCAATGGCGTGATACCTTCCGGGATCGCTTCAAGGCCGTTGAAGTAGGTGCCAGCGTCCGCGATACGGGTTAGCCAGTCTTCCGGGTGGCGGGCGTTTGAGATGGCACCGATGGCGGTGCGCAGGACGTCGCCGTTGTGTATAAGCGTAGTGAAGGGCTTTATCTGCGCTTCGAGCTGAGTGTTACGCTTCTGAAGCGTTTTCAGATCAGTTTCGGCCGAGGTCAGTGCTCCTAGTCGCGCTCGGGTATCGGCGAGCATTTTCTGTTTGCGATGCAGTTCTTGGGTGGTGCCGGTTAGTAGCGTTAGAATTGCGAAAATCAGGGCAATCCCGCTGGTGATCCAATAGCCAGCCTGGGAATGCCGTGTAATGGCTTCGAGCGTTGTCGCCGGCAGCAGGGACAGGTGGATGCGCCCGATCCCCATCCCGGCCATCGCCAGACCGATCGCAAGCGCCATGCGTTCGACGTGTTCGATTTGCGGTTTGCGGGCGAGATCGGCGAGTCGCGAGACGGGCAGGTCGAATTGGTCTGAAAGCCGTTCCCGCAAGCCCTTGATGTGCGCACCTCCTCCGGTCAGGACTATTGCTTCCGGGCGTGGGGACTCGTCGCCATCTGCCGTTCCGGTACAGACCGAGAGACAGGTGGCAAGCGCGTCGATCCATCGGTTCATTACAGTTGACGCCGCACCGTTGTCTGTGCCGAGCTCCTGTAACTCGCTATTGAAGTTTGCGCCGCCGAGAGGGATGTGGCGTGCGTCGATGAGTCGGGCGCGGGTGCCGACCACGATTGTTGTCCGGTGATGGCCCACATCTACAATGATGAAGCTGGATTTGCGCGTCCCGCGACACTGTCGCGCTACGACGTTGTACAGCGCCGTTGCCTGCGGCGTGACCTGAACGGGACGCAGGCCAGCGGCGGCGGCGAGATCGACTGCGGCCTGTACGCTGTCGACACGCCCTACCGCCAGCAAAACATGGCGCGCGTCCATATCGCGTGAGACGGTGTAGTCCCGGATGGTCGTGGATTCAGAGAGCCCGCTGAGCTGGGACATCTCGAGGTCGACGATGCTGGCAACCGGGCGGGGGTCCCGAGGGTCAACGGTGATCGACTGGAGCATGACGCCGTCGACGGGAGGGGACACGACGCATGGTAGTCCACGCCAGCCATTCTTGGTGACGAACGCTTGGAGAAGCCGTTGGCGCTCACCGGGATCTTTGGGCAGGTGCACCCACGCCGCCTTTTCGATGCTGATGCGTCCCCAGCGGCGCCGCACATGGACGGCTTTGGCGGCGTGACTGCCGATGTCGAGACCAATGGACTCTGTGTAATGCAGCATGACTCTTACTCGTTTGCAGTGGTTGCGATGACGCTCTCACCACGCTCAGACACAACCGTTGCGGTCACGAATACGAGGAGATTGCGCTTCTGTTCGGTGATGTCTATGCGCTGAAACAGCTTGCCCAGCAGGGGGATGGCCCTCAGAAACGGAACGCTCTGTTTGGTCTCCTGTTTAACGGTATCGACCAGTCCTCCCATAACAACGGTCTCCCCGCTGGCCACGACAACTTTGGTCTGGATTTCACGGCGGGAGATGATCGGCAGTTTCACAACGACCTGTTCAATGTTAACGACACTGCTCCCAGCGATGTTCGCGCTGCTCTCCTGGTAGGAGACGAAGCCTTCAAGTGAGGTGATGGCAGGACTGAGGAGCAGACTGATGGTCTGGAGATCAGCGCCGACGCTGGGGACGGCGACGAGCGTGATGCCCATCTCTTCCAGTGTTGGTTTCCCCTTGGGAATCAGCGCGGTTACCGTGTAGCGCTTGTTGTTGTCGTCGAGTAGCGTGAAGGCCTGAGCCTGGAATTCTTCAAAGAAGCGCAAGTCTTCTCCGTGTCTGAGTTTGGCGGGGTTGTTGTTGAGGGTTGTCAGGCGCGGTACCGACAGGGTGCGGCCCTTGCCGGAGACGTCGAGGGCATGCAGGACGGCTTGGAACATGGGCTGGGTGAGGATGCCGCTATAGGTCATGTTCATCCCGCGATTGGCGGTGGCGGGGTTGCCGGCACGTACCTGGCCAAAGGCTCCCTGAGGACCCAGGGGGGATGTTCCAGCGCTATCGGAGCTATAGGGCGAGTAGTTGACGAGATTACCGGAGCTGATCTCGGTACTGTTCACCCGCTGCCACTGGCCATTGTTCAGAACCGACTCTCGCGTGACGCCTAGTGGGGATCCGAGAATCCAGTCGATCCCGAGTTCACGCAGGTCGGAAACTGTGACTTCGACAAAGCGGGCCTCAATCAAAATCTGCGGCGGGGTGACATCCAGTGTCGTGATGATGTCTTCAATCAGTTCGAGGTTGTCGGGCGTGTTGCGGGCAAAAAGGGCATGCGTGTTCGGGTCAAACAGGAGTTGGGCACCCTCCACAACGGGAACAAATTTGTTGACGATGTTTTCGATGTAGGTCTTCTGGTTGGACAATTCGGTCGCGCTGCCCGAGATTGAGATTCGCTCGCTACTAGGGCTTTTCTTGGCGTCTTTGGCTTCGTCCCAATCCGAATCATGGTACTGAATACCTTTGTGGAGTTTGTAGACGCGCGTTTCAAAAGGGGCATTCTTGGCGGCCTTAGCGTTTGTAGCCCAGATCAACTTGTCGCCTACGTAGAACCGCACGTCGAAATTGCGCGAAATGTAATCAAACACCTCGCGGAGGGGGACATCGTCCATCTCAATATCGAGGGCTTTGCCCTGGCCCAGTCCGGTGTCAGCGATGATGTTGATTTTGCGGTCCTGGGAGACCGCCGTGATAAAGCCCGAAAGCGAGGCCTGCTTTAAGTGAATGGTGACGGGGGTTTCCAGCACCTTTTGCATCGGACCGGGGGGGCGCTGATGGTCGGTTAGAACGTGGCGCACGAAGCGCCGGGCGCCATAGGTATCGGGGAGCTCTCCCTTCTCCATGGCCTCAGTGACCATCTGCTGCTCGGACAGCTTGTTGCGGTGGAGCGTCTGTTGAAGGCGCTCTTCTTCTATAGCCGTCAGAATCTTGGCGCGCAAGGCCTCCAGTCCGGGGGTGTCCGGCAGGCGGCGGCGGATTTCGATGTAGGACGTCAGCGCGGCGGCATAGCGTTTCTCGTCGTAGAGCTGTTGTGCTTCAATGAGTACGGGGGCACTCTCCGGCTTCGCGGCAGAAATTTCATCTCCAAGGCCTTCGGATGTCGTTTTCGTCGCCGTCACGCATCCTGCCATGAAAATCAATAGCACAATCCCCGGGATGGAGATGAATAGTCGTTCAGTCACTGGAACCTCACTTTCTTGGTGTACATTAGGCTTATCAGGTGGTAAAAAACAAGGTACAGCATAAAAAAAGGTATAACCTCTATTGAAAAGTGTTGCGCGGTCCGTCTATACTCGTTTGACATGAAAAAACAGCCCTATAAAAAACAGCCTCATATTTCCGCGTTTATAGGAGCACTGCTTGCCGTGCTGGCGCTGATTGTGCCGGGGTGGGCTCTCAATCTGGATGATGCCGAAGGGTGGGAGCGGTCTGCCATTAGCCGGAACGACAATGCGATTGCGCTTGAGGAAGAAGTGGTGGCGTTGCTGGAATCTGCCGTCGGTTATCGGAATCGCGAGTATCTCTATGACGCCGAGCGGCGCGCCAACCTGAAGCGTGCCGGCGAGGCCGAGCTGCGCGCGGGTGAGCTGGGGACTGCTGCGGCAATTCACTACGAGAAAGCGACCGACAATTGGTTGCACGCTGCGGAAGTCTACGGGACGCTACAGAACGGAGAGCAGCAAGAGAATGCCGAGACGATGGCAGCGTCGGCACGGCAATCAGCCAGGCGGGCTCTGACACAGGCCATCGGCTGTTTCGAATCGGCCGAAGAGGCCTTTGGCGAGCCTAATGGTGCGGACGAACGGCAGGAGCGAGCGGCGAACGAAAAGGCCAAAGCGGTGCGACGCCGTCTTGCGGAGTTGTTATAGGGAAAACGATGAGAGAAACAGCACGATTGTTGTCGCTTCTTGGCGTCTTGATGATCTTGACATCGCCGCTTTATGCGGAGGGCATTCTCGTTACCGACGGGGCGCTTATTAAGTCTACTGTGGGGCAGGGATGGACCGCGGGTGTACGACTCGATCTGGCTCGCCGCGAGTTTTTGTCGGAGGGCGATATTCTGGATGTGGATGTGCTGCGGAGGACAGCCCAGTTCGGTGTCTGCCTTGTTGCCCCCATTCATGTTTTCGTTGAAGCCGGCTGGAGTAAGGCCGAGCTGCTGCAGAATGAGGGAGAGGGCGGCTTTACATGGGCGTATGGCGTGGATGTTGCGATTTGGGAACACATTCTCGAATGGTCTCCCGTTCTAGGCAAGACCCGTACGCTGGGGTTGAGTCTTACCGTCGCTCGGCAGTCGACCGAGTCGAATCTTCGTGATGCCGAGTTCTCATGGGAGGAGACGCGTGTTACCCCCACGGTGCGCTATACTGCGAGCACTATACAGGGCAACAACTTGCTTCCCTATCGCCCGGCCCAGACTTCCATTTTCGGGGGTGTTTCCTATTCTGATCTTAAAGGCGATCTGGGTGACGCCGAGTTTGAGGGCAATCGTGACTTTGGATTTGTGATCGGTGCAGACCTGATGTTCCTGGATTCTTGGATTGTTGGAATCTCGGGAACCTTCTTTGGCGACAACGACCGAACCGTAGGAGCAGGTGTTCGATGGAATTTCTAAAGCGTACCTTCTTCGGTGTTGGTGTGTTTGTCATGGTCATGGCTATGTGGGTTGCAACTGGCTGCGAGAATAACAACAACGATGTTGTGGGTACCGCAGATACAGGTGTTGAGTTTCGTCTCGATCCGAGTGGCTTCAACATGGGGACGAATGTTACGCAGATTGCGCTAACGGTCATAGGCGGGAGCAGTCCCTTCACTTGGACCATGAGCGCCCCCACTATGGGTGCTCTCGGCGGCACCGATGCCGTTAGCCGAGTGGTCAATTACACAGCCACGACCAATTCTGGTGTCAACACCGTCCGCGTTCAGGATAGCCAGGGCTGGATGGCTAGCTCCGTTATCGTGCAAGGCCAGTAGGACGGCAGTGGCGAGTACGGAGTTGGCAGGCAGCCTTCCGTTCATCCCATTCGAATCTCAGCTCCTTCATAACTACATAGTAAATACCAGATGTCGGGGCATCAAGGTCTCATTCTACCTGTTATATTGCCGTTGTAGCTCCAGATTATGTCCGGTTTTCTGGGCCGTCAGCTCGACCCGTCGCCTGACGGCGGGAATACGTTATGCAATGACGACTACAACGCGCGATACAGTCACGCACGGCAACATGCACAGACGGTGTGTCCCTCTCTCTCCTCGGAACGCTCAGAATCCTTCATTGAAAAACACAGACAGACCGTCTTTGCCGGGAGCAATAATATCCTGGTGGCCTGACTTTCGCAGGTCGGCAACGGCAAAATGGATACCGCAACCTTTGCCTGTCCCGATCGCCCCATAGTCAATGACCTGCTTGGCAAATCCCTCACCCGTCCACTTGAAGTAGTACATGCCGATGTCGTCCCATTCGCCAGCCTCGTTGCCACAATGCGCACGGTGTCGCTTACCGGTAACCAGCTCGCATTGACCATCGCCATCGATATCTACCCATATCAGGTCGTGATACTGGGCGTTGTAAGGATCAATAGGATGATGCGTCCAGGTGCGCTGTCCATCGACGATAGTCTGTTCACTCCACCAGAGTCCATAGCCATGTGCATTCCCGGTGATGATCTCGTTGCGGCCGTCGCCATTGATGTCCACCACCAGCATGGGTATGCTAGCCGCCCAGCCCCACGGCGGATTGGGAAAATCTGGATGCCAGCTCCAAGGCCCCTTTTCCGGATCTGCTGGTGCCTCGAGCCAGCCTTTGGCCAGAACAATATCCATGCGCCCATTGCCTGCGATATCGCCACACCCGAGCCCGTGTCCCTGTCCGCCTTCAGGGAACTTATAGACCACGACCTTCTTGAACTTGCCCGTCCCCTTGCCTGCCTTGTCGGTGATCAGCTTATAGTACGCCACTTCCGGATTTGGAGGGGTGTTGGGGATGATTTCGATAATCCCATCACCATCGATATCCCAGGCGCGGGTGGTTTCGACATTGCCGACTTCGGCAATAATATGCTCCGGCCAGGGCTTTCCGGCCTCGCCTGGGTTTTCCCGCCAACGGAGGGTATTGCCCCAGTAGCCGCCGGTGATGAAATCCATGCGGCCATCCCCGTTGACGTCAAGAGCGATGGTCGAAAAATCGTCGTAGTACTCACCCTCGGCTCGAACTGGACCGATGAAGTGTTTTTTGCGGAAATCCGGTCCCTGGTACCAGAAGCCGCCGTTGACAATGTCGAGCACCCCGTCCCCGTCGACATCAAAAACACCTGCCGACTCATAACACTCATCTGCAATCCACTGTTGTTTCCATTTCAAAGGCATAATTAAATCCCTTCCTGTTTTTCTTTGTGACACGCTTGACGCAGTTGCTCCACCGCATATTTGAAATTCTCTCATTTCGCATCTGGCGGGATCAAGTGATCGATTCGAAGCCATTCCGCCTTGAACTGCTCCCAGTCCTCCGACGTTTTGACAGGATAGTCCAGAAGTTCCGGAATTGCCCCGGTGCAAATATTTTTCAGGGGGGATGTCCTGTCCATGACGCACCACGATATACTCTGGCGTCTCTTCAATCACCTTGCTCTCAAAAACTGGACCCCCCTCGTTTTTAGCGCTTTCACAATCCGTTCATCTCCCCGTTTTCAGCTGAATGTACTTGCGGGCAACCTTGAGATCCTCAAGCGCCTCGGCAGCCTCGCAAAGCGGTTTCATCTCACCCTTGATGGCCTTGACGAAGTTGATCGCTTGCTGCCTCATGGCGTGTGCCCAAGGCATCTGCGGGGTTACGGTCTGGGGCGTGGCTCCTGCTCCGGGATCTCTGAAAAACTCGACACGGCCGGCGCGGTTCAACGTCACCGGCGCAGGCAGTTCCAACTTTACCCAACCGCGCTCAAAACAAACAAGCGCGGACTCCTGCCAGTCGATGGTGGTTTCATAGGGGGTCATTTCGATTATGCAGGCAATCCCGCTGTCGCTCTGGCCAGCCAGCATAACACCTGAAGGTTCGGCATACGTGACGTGATAAGCTTCGCCCAGCAGATGACGCATGAGGTTGACTTGGTGGATGTAGTAGTTGACGAAGGCTTCGTAAGCCTGCCGGGTGGGCGCATCCATGTCTGAGGCCGGGGGATCATATGTCAGGTTTTCTGGTTGCACATTCGACGTGATCAGGTCGTTAAATCCGCCTGCGATATAATCGCCCGACGGCATCAGGAGGCGCACGTATTTCAGCTTGCCGAGCTCGCCTGACGCCTTAAGCCGGTCAATTTCCGCCTTGGCCGCCATGGTGGCCGGATCACTCCGTTTGTGATAACCGACCATGTGCCAGGTTCCGGATGCCTTGACCGCCTTCAGAACTTTCTCGCCCATTTCGATCGAGGCGGCGATCGGTTTCTCAGTAAACACGGGGATGCTTGCTTGCAGAATCTCGGGGACGAGCGTGCCATGCCGATTAAACGGTTGTGACGCCACGATGCCGTCAGGCTTTTCGACCTTTAGCATTTCCTCATGCGAGGCGTAGGTGCGCGGGATGCCATATCGTGCCGCCACCTTTGCGCGAAGATCCGCCCGGATTTCTGCCAGCGCCACCACTTTGCATTCTGGAATGGTGACATAATTTCTCAAGTGGGCGCACTGCCCCATAGCACCCACGCCCACAAACCCAACTTTAACTTTCTTGTCGCTCATGCTTCGATTCTCCCACTATTTTGTTTATGGTTCCAAATTGGATCTAAGCCTTCGCCAGTTTCCCGAAGCGGTTGGCAATCGCCAACGCAGGATCTACTGGAACATCCTGACATTTGACATTTTTCGGCACCCGGATCGCCGGAACCGGCCGCAGGGTCTTACCGTCAAACTGGGGTAGATGCCCCGCCTCCGCCTCTAGCATTTCTGCCACCATCTTCCGAATTTGGTCTAATGTCAGAACAGAGAATGTCAGAGGGTCCCGTGCCACGGCCTGCATCACCAACTCAGGGCCGCCGGTAAAACTGGCTTCGACAGTCAGGCCCTGAACTAGCACGTTGGTCATGTTCAGCGCCGCGCACTGGGGCGGCAGGTTGCCGACAACCGATGGATGCAGCCCAATCCGGTTGACATAGATCGGCACCTCAACACAACAGCCATCTGGCAAGTTCTTGATGTAATCGTCGTTACGGATATTACCGTTGAGCCGGAAGATTTTGCCTGTCTCCTTCGCCTCAATGATATGCGAGCAATACTCGGCGCTGCGCGGACCCAGCTTGGTTGACTCAATTGAAAGCGGGTCCATGGTGTTGAACTTTTCTACCAACATGACGCAATACTTGTAATAGGCACCACTTTCACCACCGAAGGAAGGCTCGTCGCAGTACAGGTCCAACGCCTTTTTGTTCTTGCGGAAATACGGCATATACTCCGAGAGATGGCCCGTGCTCTCAGTCATGAAATACCCGAAATGACGCATGACTTCGCCACGCACCTTTTCATTGACGTAATAGCCTGGCTTTTCAAAATTCTTCTTTAAAACCGGATAGAAATCGTTGCCATCTTTCTCCAGTTTCAGAAACCAGGCCATGTGATTGATGCCGGCGGCCAGGAAATCAATTTTCTCCTTCTTCACGCCGGCGTGGCCAGGAAATCAGACATCAGAGTTTTGCAGAACACCAGACTCCCCGCTCCGATCATCGCTATTTTCGCCATCATGGCCTCCCTTTTAACCGTGGTAATTGCTGTATTGAAATATCCTAACAAAAGAATCAATACGTTTAACGAGCTAGTAGTTAAGCACTATTGACTGGAATACGGCAATAACAAGGATTGCTATTTTTTGTCAGATATTGCTTAATGCGGCATGTTCCATGAGAATGACATCAGAAGAGCCTCTTTTCTTACCTGTGGAATGGTGGTTTCGGACCCGCAGTGGCATGTACCTGCAAGCCAGCACCCCCATCATGAACTGATCATGGTCATCGTCGGGGGCATAACGGTGCAGAGTCCGGCAGGGAGGATCAAGGCCGTGATGGGCGATGTCCTGATTTATCCAGCCTCTGTGGTACATGAGGAATGGTCAGATCGCGTGTACCCCCTGCAAAGCATTTTTCTATGCTTCACCTGTCCTGGCATGACCGGAATGCCAGTCACGAAAATCACAGATATCCGTGACAACATTCGAGAGATGGGGGCATGGCTGCACACCGACCGGAGTGCATCCAGTCCCGCAGCAATAACACAGCGGGATGCTTTGCTGCAGGTGATATTGGCCCAATGCCTCAGAAATATGGGAACGGAAGACGATCCTATGGTAACCTTGACACGGCAGCATATCCGGAAGCACATCGCTGAACCGCTTTCGCTGGATCACCTGGCCAAGGTTTGCGGATTGAGCAAATTCCATTTCTTGCGTAAATACCGGGTGGCCACCGGACGTACCCCCATGGAGGATGTTCGGGCCATGCGCGCGGAATATGCACGTGAGTTGATCCTCAGCACCAGCCTGCCCCTCAAGGAGATAGCGCCTAAGGCCGGACTTGGCGATGAATATTCCCTGTCCCGAATGTTCCGCAAGCTATTCAAAAACACACCGGGACACTATCGCCGGTTTCGGCGGTAAACCATTAATGTCCTTCGAATAACCTAACCGGTCGTTGACATTGGTGGCGTTGCGCTATAGCGTATACTCCGTTTTGATGATCCCGATTTGGAGAGATGTTAGTTATGCCCACGTATGAATATGAGTGCACGAAATGTGGTCACGTCTTTGAGCGGTTTCAGAGCATGTTGGATGAGCCGGTTAAGCGGTGTCCAAAGTGTAGATGCAAGGTTCGCAAACTTATCGGTTCGGGTGCTGGCATTATTTTCAAGGGCAGTGGGTTCTATCAGACTGACTATAGGAGCAAGAGCTATCGCGATGCTGCCAGCAAGGAGAGTGCTGCTGCATCTGCGTCGAGCTCAAGCAGCAGCGAGAAGCCGTCATCGTCCTCGAAGCCTGACTCTAAAAAAGCTTCCGAATAAGAAGTTTGTGCTGCCCGTATCCGGGCGGTACGATGCCGATCATGCCTATATATATCTTTTTCTTAGCGTTTTGGGCCTTCGTCTTGATGCCGTCGTTTTGTGCTGCAACGGATGACACGCTTGAATCCATCCGATCCCGTATTGCTGCTATTTCAGAGATGAGCTCCCGTAGTATTTCCGGCCATTTCATCGTTACGGGGACGAATCGCTTGGAGAATGTGGCTTTGGCCTCTTGGTGCGAAGAGGTTACTGATCGGGTCGAATCTGTTACGGGTTTTTCGTTGCCTTTCAATAATCGGACCGTGCATCTGAATGTCAGCGCTGAGAACGCGGCGCTTCCGGAGGTGCTTTATGTGCAGGTAGTGCGGCGAGGGAACCAGTGGTTTCACCTAGTTTATCTGGAAGATTACGACGTTGCCTATTCATCTGAGGGTCTACAGCGGCTTTGTGCGTCCCTGCTGGCGGCTTATGTGGGTGTCTCTCTCAATGCGACGGAGCCGGCATTTCCTCCGTGGTTGGTGAAGGGCGTTGAGCAGAATCTGTGGCCTAAGGTGCGCGCCGAGAATATTGAGAAGGTTTTGGCGCTCTGGCGCTCTGGCGGCTTGATTTCATTCTGGGATATTCTTGGGGATGGCTCACCTGTGCCTCCTGATAGATTAGACGATCCTCAACGCCTAGCGGCTTATGGGGTTTTTGTGCACTGGTTGACGGACCTACCCACGCGACAGAAGCGATTTCAGGCGTTGTTTAAGCAGTTGTCTGCTGGGCAACCTCTCACGATGGAGAAACTTACTCTGCTTGTGTCGGAGGGGGGAGAGCTGCGGGCTGATGAAGCCTGGGAGCGCTGGCTCATCCAGCAGGAGCATGTGGTGTATGCATTGGGAATGGTGTCGACTCGGCTGATTGATCAACTACGATCCGAACTGTTGATTTATCCCGGTGTGTGTGGTATCCCCCTTTCTGTTGAGCTTCCGAAGGGATCCTTGCTGGCCCAATTGGTGCCGTTGCGGAAAGAGGATTGGATCGCTTCGTTTGTGCGACAGAAGCGCAGTCGACTGGATTTGCTGGCGGCGGGACGCTCTGAAAGTTTTCGATCTATTATTGTGCGATTGGGCCAATTTCTTTCGAATCTTGAAAAGGGTGCATCAGGCGCCGTGTTGTTGAGACGTTTGGAGGCGGTGAATGCCGCCTTGACACAATTGAGTGAAAAGGTCGAAGCCGCTGGCGGCATTCTCACCGAATGATGGGGCGTGAATGTTACGACATAGGATTGAAATCGGAGCATAAACCATGACGGCTCGGAAAACATTGGTTGGACAGATCCACCCCGAGGTACTGGCATTCACTGCTGGCAAAGATGTGATTTTAGATGGGGCTTTGGTTGAAGCAGACTGTATTGGTTCTGCTGCGCATGTGCAGATGCTGTCCAAGCTGAAGCTAAAGGAACCCCTGTTTTCAGAGGCAGAACGTGCTGGGGTGATTCGCGAATTAGTAGCGATTATGCGCCGCGCTCGTGCGGGGCGTTTCCCCATTCGCACAAAGGATCAGGATGTACACCTGGCAGTAGAGCGTTCGCTCAGCACAAAACTCGGTGATGTTGGAAAACGGGTGCATACCGCTCGTAGCCGCAATGATCAGGTTGCGGTTGATCTCCGGTTGTATGGCAAAGAACAACTTTTTGGGATGATTGAGGATGCTGCTGAACTTGCCCGTGTCCTATTGGCGCTGGGGCAGCGGCACGCCATGGTGCCGATGGTGGGTCGGACGCATCTTCAACCTGCTATGCCAAGTTCCGTTGGTGTGTGGGCCTCTGCGCATGCCGAGAGTCTTTTGGATGATATTGAAGGGCTGATTGCAGCCTATGCCCAGAATGATCGTTGTCCGCTGGGGTCGGCAGCAGGGTATGGTGTTCCACTAGCGATTGATCGCCCCCTTACAGCCCGGTTGTTGGGGTTTGAGCGGCCTATTCACAATGTGATGTACGCGAGCATGGCGCGAGGGAAATGCGAGAGTGTGGTGTTGGCCGCGACCTCGCAGGTGATGCTGTCGCTCTCTCGGCTCGCTGAAGATATGATTTTGTTTATGATGCCGGAGTTTGCCTATTTCCGCTTGTCATCGGAGTATTGTACTGGCAGCAGCATTATGCCGCAGAAGCAGAATCCGGATGTTTTTGAATTGGTCCGCGCGCGTACGGCTAAGGTCCTGGCTTGCACAAACAGTGTTACCGGTATTCTAAAGGGACTTCCCGGGGGATATCAACGTGATCTTCAGGAGACAAAAGAACCTTTCCTTGAGGGGGTTGGCGTAACGCGTGATGCCCTGCGAGCTGTGGCGTTGGTAATGGGGCATGTAGAGGTTGATGCTGCTGCACTGTTGCGTGGTTTTAGTCCGGGCGTTTTTGCTACGGATCGTGCTTTGGAGTTGGTGGCGGCAGGGGTGCCTTTCCGGGATGCGTACGATACGGTGAAGGCAACCTTGGGCGAACTGGGTGATGTGGACCCCCAGGTCGCTATCGCTGCAAAGGTACACGAGGGCGCTTCGGCTGGACTTGACTTCAAGGTGTTGAAGAAGCGAGCGACGGACGGATTGTTGTTTGTTAAGACGAACCGAAAGCGTTACTATGCTGTTCTCTCAGATCTGTTAGGGGTTTCGTACCCGGATCTTGGGGATTAAGAAGGGCTGAGGGATGAAAGTTGAAATGGGGATATTGATATGAAGAGATGGTGTGTGAGTGCGTTTCTGATTGTGGGGGTGATTCTGGGGAGTGTGGTCGTGATGCCGGGGTATGCACAGGAGGTTGCTGGCGATGGCGTTGCACTGAGTGAGAGTGGTGTATCGTTTCCTGCTGCTATGGATCTTGCAGTGAAGGGTGTGTATGGTGTCTTGGGAGCGCTCTCTGTAGGTACGCTTGCGTTGATTCTCTATTTCTTTGTTGTGCTGCGTAAGCAGCAGATTGTGCCTGAGCCGTTTCGCAGTGAACTGATGGCGAAGATACAGGCTGGAGCGCTTGATGATGTGCGGCGGTTGTGCAGCTTTAAGCGGGGGCCATTGACAGCCGTTGTTTTGACGGCCCTTGACCATATGAAGAGTATTCCTGATGCCGATCCCATGTTGATGCGGGATGTGGTTGAGGCAGAGGGCGCACGCCAATCCGAGTCGATTCAGGGGCAGACGCAGTATCTGATGGATATTGCTGCTGTGGCTCCCATGATTGGGCTGCTGGGTACCGTGTTTGGTATGATGATCGCATTCAATGCTGTTTCCGATCAGATTGCCGTTGTGCGCCCGACTGCATTGGTTGCGGGTGTTAATAAGGCCATGCTGACAACGGCATTTGGTTTGGTTGTGGGTATTCCTGCAATGATGTTCTACGCCTATTTCCGGCGGTGTTCGTCAAAATTGGTATCGCTGTTAGAGTCGGCCTCGGCTGGTATTTTCATGGCCCTGTTGAGTAGGAGATCGGCGAAGTGAATTTTCGGGGAAAGACACAACCGCCTAGCGCGGGATTCCAGCTCGCCCCCATGATTGATATCATGTTCCTGCTATTGTGCTTCTTCATTGCGGCACAGATCTATGCGCAGTGGGAGAGTGAAATTGATATCAAGCTGCCCACGGCTGAAACTGGTGAGGTGCCGGATCGGTTGCCGCTGGAGATAATCATCAACATTCGTGAAGACGGGGTGGCGATTGTGAATCAACGGCAGCTCCAACAGGATGGGCTCTCGGATCTTTTGACGCGTATTGTTGAGATTCATCCCGGTCTGCCTGTTCTGATTCGGGCTGACAAGCGTACCGCATATGAGCACGTGATTGGCGTTCTGGATCTCTGTCGCCAAGTTGACATCTGGAACATCTCGTTTGCCACATCCGCTGCTGAGGAGTAGTCGACATGAACCCGCGCTACACCCGATTGGGGTTGGCCCTCCTCGCGATAGGTTTGGCTGTGACGCCTTCCGTATTTGCGGATGCGTATACGGACCGTATACAATTTGCCGATGGGCTTTACACGCGTGAAATGTATGAGCTCGCAGTAAAGGAATATGCCTCCATCCTTATTGATTTTTCAAAGGGTGAGCAATCCGATGCGGCAACCTTTCGTATGGCTGAGTGCTTGCGGTTGCAGGGGAAGACTTCCGAAGCGGGGCGGATCTATTCGCGCGTTGTCGTTGACTACAAGCAAAGTCCTTTTCGTCTACGTGCGGCCTATCGTCGGGCGCGACTCTATATGACTGATGGTGACTTTGCCTCTGCTGCGGCCCATTTCAATGTTATCTTGATCGTGAATCCTCCCGCTGATCTTGCGTCTGCATCGCTTTACTATCTTGGCGAAGCCTTGCTGGAAATGGGTGATGGGGATCAAGCGGACGCGACTTTTGCGCGCGTGATTACCGAGCATGCGAACACGATGTTCTATGTATATGCTTTGATAAAACGTGGCGATATTTATCGGGATCGCTGGACTACCGCCTTGAATGCGAAAAACGGCGAAGCCAAGCGGCTGGCTGATCAAGCTCTTGGATTCTTTAAGAAAGCTCTGGAGCGGCCAGGATCTGATCGGATTGCCGCCGAGGCGCTTTTTCAGATGGCAGAGATTTATTTTCACCAGCATGAATTTGAACAAAGTGCAGCGTATTATCGACAGCTGTTGACGCGTTTTCCTGCCGATGAGCGCTCCGCTGCGGCCCGTATGCAGGCGGCATGGTCTGCTTGTAATGCGGGGTTATATGCCGAGTCAAGCGCTTTGGCTGAGGCTGCGCTTTTAGATTCCAAGACGGTTAACGGTCAGGATGAGTGGCTTTACATTCGGGCCAATAGTGAGCGACAATTGCTACAGAATCGAACGTCGGTAAAATCCTATCTGGAACTGTTAACTCGTTTTCCAAAGAGCCGTTTTGTTGAGTCGGCCCGTTACGAAATTGCCGTGGCCTATTTCAAGATGGGGAAATATGCCGATGCGATCAGGCATGCTGAACGCGTGCGTCTGACGCCAGAGTTGCGCACGGAGGTTTGTTGGCTGCTGGCCGAAGCGAATGCCGCTCTGGATCATGGATCACAGGCAACGCAGTACTATCGGATGGTGATGCGGGATGTTCCGGGAACGGACCGGGCGAGGGATGCCACGTACCGTCTCGCCCACCAGCTCCAGAAGCAGAAGTCATATCTCGAAGCCTCGACGATCTACAATGCGCTCGTAGCCGATTTCCCGAAGGATCCTCTTGCTCCGAAAGCGCTCTATGCATCGGCATTCTGTCTGGCGAACGCGAACGCGCATGAAGCGGCCGCGCGCGATTGGCGACGACTAGTTTACGAATATCCAAAGCACGAGCTTGTTCAGGATGCGTTGTATCAGAAGGCGATGAGCGAGATTCAACTTATGCGTCGGGAGAATGCCATCGCCTCGCTCTCTGAACTGCTTCGCCAGTTTCCTAAAGGTCGCTTTGTCCCGGATGCCTACTATTGGAAGGGAATGCTGTTGCGAGAGCAGGATCAACTGGCAGCAGCCGAGCGGGAGTTTCGTCTTGCGATGCAACATGCATCGCGTGATGAATTGCGTCGTGAGTCCACCTTTCAGCTTGGGCTTGTCCTTCAGAAGCTAGGCCGCAATGACGAAGCCGCCGATCTGTTGCAGCAGTTGCTGGCTTCGCCGCTGATCGGTAAGTTCCCCCCGACATTATTAGAGTGGATCTCTACACATTATGGTGAGCAGAAGGCGTACGACAAGGCCGCAGCAGCAGCAAAGCTTCTTGTGGAAACGACAGAAGAGCCTGCCTGGGAGCAGGCGGGGTGGGTGCTTTTGGCGAGAGCTGAAATCGCACGCGGGAAAGATCAGGAGGCGGAAGCGGCTTTCAAGCATGCGCTGGAGCTTAAGGTGAATACCCGCTATGCTGCTGAGGCTGCTTTGCGTTTGGGTGATTTGTCGCTTACAAAAGGGGATGCCCCTGCGGCAGATGAATATTTCAGAATGGCATCGAAGAAGACGACCGAAGATGATAGTGGTTTGGCGGTTCGGGCACGCGCTTTCTTCGGGCTTGGACGTGCAGCAGAAATTGGCAATCGCGATGATGATGCCTCGCGCTATTACATGAGTGTGGCTATTCTCTATGATCATCTTGAATTGGTTCCAGAGAGTCTATATCGTGCGGCTCTCGCATTTGATCGTCTAAAGCAATTTGAGGATCGAAATAAGGCGGTGCTGGAGCTTACGGAGCGTTATCCGCAGAGCGAATGGGTCGGAAAGGTGGATGCGACATGGCAGAACTAACAGATCGTGACGCCCCGTTTGCCTTTGGTAACGGACACTTTTCAGCGGCCGTTGCGGCGGCAGTGGTGTCTTTTCTAGTGCACATGGGATTGGTCATTCTTGCCTCATATGTCAACTTTGGGAAAATTTCCGGGGGGCCAGTCGAGCATCCGCCTCGCCGGTATGAAGCGGTACGGCTGGGGGCGGTTGAGGTGACCCCACAGGTTGAGGAACAAGTTCTCACTGCGCTGCGTGCTGTCGGTGCTCCCAACTTTCTTGAAGCTGTGGATGAAATGCGTGTTGCTCCAGAAGAGGGGGTAACCGTACCTCCGGCGCTTGAAGAAGATAGTTCGGTTGGGGAAATGGAGAATCTTTCCGAGCCCACTCCTTCTCCTGTCCAAAGTGTATGGCAGCCGCGACAAGCGATCCTGGCCATTGAGAACATTGCGGTGGGAGATGTGCGTCCTGGCCTTGAACGGCGCGTTATTCTGGCTATTGAGCGTGTTCCAAATGCCCCCGATATTGTATTGCCGGCAATGCCGGACGCGTTGGAGCAAACGTCTGGGGGACTTCCCATGGCACCCCCCTCCGTTGCCGATATTGTTGATGCGGTTGTGGGGGGCATGGATGGTGGCGTTGCATCAGAGGTTCCGCAGTCTGTGGATGAGACTTTGGCACCTGGCGGAACGCGTGAGCTATTTCAGGAAACGGTGGAAGATGTCACTGATGTGGAACCGATCGAACGGGTGTTGACTGCGAGGGTGGAAACCTATCTGTATTCGCGTGATCGTGAGTATGGCTATTTTAGACTCGAAGTTGAGCGCGCTGGAGAAGAGCTGCTGCCGGTGAGACCCAAGGACATTATTCTGGTGCAAGATTGTTCGGCGAGCATGTCTGAGCAGCGCCTCCATTTCTGCCGGGACGGATTGTTGCGTTGTCTCGCGCACATTGGCCCATCGGATCGTTTTAATATTGCCAAATTTGCGGATCATACAGAGACCTGTTTTGATAGCTGGGTGACGAAAACACCAGAGACGCTGGCCCGTGCCGAGGCTTACATCAAAAGCATGCGGGCTGAGGGCTATACCGATCTCTTTGCATCAATGCAGGATCTGTTGATGTTGGAAAACAACCCAGAGCGTCCGGTAATTGCATTTGTGATTACTGATGGTCTTGCAAATAAGGGGCTGACAGACAGCTCGGAGATTATCGGCGAGTTTAGCCGGCGTAATGCAGGTGAGATTTCTGTGTTTACGATGGGGGCCTCGCAACTGGCAAACCGCTATCTAATCGATCTGTTGAGCTATTGCAACAAAGGCTACGTTGACATTGTTTCCAAGGGCCGTTGGGATATTCCGGAAAGTGCGGAGGCGGTGATGCAGGGCATTAGCCGCCCTGTATTGGCAGACTTGCGATTGCAATTCTCCTCAGGATTCTCCTGCGAGGTATATCCCCGGCAGGTGAGCAACCTCTACCTTGATCGACCTTTGGTACTTTACGGACGCTATCGACGCGGGGAGCCGAAGCTTGTCTTTCAGGCAATGGGGCAAGCGGGCGACACCCCGTGTGACCTCATTTTTGATCTTCCTTTGTCAACGCCATCGAATCAGAGTTCGGATAAAACCATCCGGGAGCAGTGGGCACAGCAGAAAATCTATCATCTAATAGGTGAGTATGCCCGAAGTCGCGATGCGGTGGTGTTGGATGAATTGCGCCGCATGTCCAAGCGCTACAAAGAGCCCATTCCCTACAAGCGCAGCCTTTTTTAGATCCTTTCCGGAACGTCCGGTTTTTTCATTGGCCCTTATGCACATTTGCTCTCCACGGATCCGGTTAAGTTTATCGTTTAAGGGTAACTGAGTAAGTGAGCCTGTCCGGAAAAAGTTGAATCTGTTTCAAAGTTAAGATGCGATTGCCTAACGCAAGCATTGACACCTATGCCGAAAACGCTTATTTTTCCCGATGTTTTCGTGCGTTAGAGCAAATACAGGACTGGGGAGACTTAGCATTGGATCTTGAACGACTGCGCCATAGTACGGCGCATGTGATGGCAGCCGCAATTTGTCGGCTTTACGACGATGTCCAGTTGGACATTGGTCCGGCGACCGATAGTGGCTTCTACTATGATGTAGACCTCCCGAAGCGCCTCACTCCCGATGATTTTGTGGCCATTGAAGCGAAAATGGCTGAAATCGTGGTGGAGAATAGTCCTTTTGAACGTATCGAGGTGTCTCGTGAAGAGGCGGTTGAGATGCTTCAGGCCGTCGGCCAGAAGTTTAAGCTGGAACGGCTCTCCGATATTCCCGAAGGGGAAACCATTACCTTTTACCGTTGCGCGGATTTTCTGGATTTGTGCCGTGGGCCCCATGTGGAAAGCACCCGGGACATTAGAGGGTTCAAGCTGACTTCAGTAGCGGGGTCCTATTTTCGCGGTAAAGAGACCAATCCGATGTTGCAACGCATTTACGGAATTGCAGCAGAGTCTCCAAAGCAGGTGAAGGTGCTTCTTAAGCGGCTTGAGGAGGCGAAGAAGCGCGATCATCGGAAGATTGGCAAGGAGATGGACCTGTTCAGCATTCAGGAGGATGTGGGTCCAGGGCTTGTGCATTGGCATCCTCGCGGTGCACGGATCCGTTCGATCATTGAAGATTTTTGGCGGCGTGAGCACTTTCGCTCGGGCTATGAGTTGCTTTATTCTCCGCATATTGGCCGCGCTGAGTTGTGGGAGACGTCTGGGCATTTGGATTTCTACAAAGAAAATATGTACGCGCCGATGGATGTGGACGGTCACGATTATTTCGTCAAGCCGATGAATTGCCCGTTTCATATTCAGGTTTATAAGAGCCACAAACGCTCTTATCGTGAGCTTCCGCTAAGGTGGGCCGAACTTGGCACGGTGTATCGCTATGAGAAGAGCGGTGTTTTGCACGGATTGTTGCGCGTACGAGGATTTACTCAGGATGATGCCCATATTTTCTGTACCCCGGAAAAGATTCAGGATGAGATCAAGACAACGGTCACCTTTGCGCTGAACATGCTGAAGGCCTTTGGGTTTGATGATGTCACGGCCTATCTTTCGACCCGTCCGGAAAAGGCCGTTGGTGAGGCCTCCCGTTGGGATCAAGCCACGGCATCTCTGAAGGAGGCGCTGACGTCGGAGTCTATTGCCTATGAGGTTGATGCAGGGGGGGGGGCTTTTTATGGTCCCAAGATCGACCTCAAGATTAAGGATGCAATTGGCCGTGAGTGGCAGATGGGCACGATTCAATTTGATTTCAATTTACCCGAGCGTTTTGATCTAAAATACACGGGGGAGGATGGTTGTGATCATCGCCCCTATATGGTACACCGCGCTTTGCTCGGTAGCATTGAGCGTTTCTTTGCTGTTCTCGTGGAGCATTACGGTGGGAAATTTCCGATGTGGTTGGCTCCGGAGCAGATCAAGGTGCTACCCATCACAGATGATCAGCTTGATTATGCCGATCAGATTACGACACAGCTACGGGAACTCGATTTTAGGGTTGCTGTGGATCGTCGCTCTGAGCGGATTGGCGCTAAGATTCGATTGGCACGCAATGAGCGTGTTCCGTACATGATGATTGTGGGCGGGAATGAGCAGGAAAGCCATACGGTGGCCCTTCGCGGTCGCGATGGCGAGCAAACGGTTATGACGTTGGATGCCGCTATTGAGCGTCTGCGGGAAGAAGTAGAACAGCAAGGATAGGGAGGTCGATTATTCGTTCGTTCATCAGATTGAATCATAAGATCCGGGTGCCAGAGGTCCGTTTGAATGGGCTCGATGGTAAGCCGATTGGTGTCATGCAGACACGAGAGGCCATGAAAATTGCTCAGGATCAGAATTTGGATCTTGTTGAAATATCCCCAGATGCGAAGCCCCCGGTGTGCCGTCTTATGGACTACGGGAAATTCCGTTACGAGCAGGGGCGAAAGCAGCGTGAGCAGCGTAAGAGCCAGCATCAAAATGCGGTTAAGGAAATTAAATTTCGTCCAAATGTCGGGGATCACGACTACGAGACGAAGCTAAGTCATGTGAAGAAATTTCTCAAAAAGGGGCATAAGGTAAAGATCAGTTTGACTTTCCGTGGTCGTGAGAATGCCCATCGTGAGCTTGGGTTTGCGGTTGTTGAGCGGGTCATAAAAGACTGTGCCGATTGCAGTGTTGTGGATATGGCGCCGAAGCGGGTGGGGCGTATGATTGTGGCAATGTTGGGTGTGCGTTCAGGAAAGAGCTAAAAAAACACTGGACGATCCCGTGCGATTGCGATAGCGTACGAACCTTTCCATGCAGAACGCAGGGGTTTGCCGCGTTCAGTTCGTGGGCGATCACTTAAATCAAGACGGGTTGGATATGCCTAAAACCAAGACAAATAAAGCAGCGGCCAAGCGGTTCAAGGTAACGGCGAATGGGAAGCTGAAGTACTCGAAGGCGGGATCTGGACATCTGCTGTCCAGCAAGTCTCGCAAGCGTAAACGGAATTTGCGGAGTGCCGGAATATTGAGCACTTCGGAGAACAAGCGCGTCAAGAAGCTGCTTGCCTCGTAGAACACTGTTTTTTGGAGAAGAATCATGCCAAGATCAACCAATGCACCTGCATCACGTCAGCGTCGCAAGCGAGTGCTTGAACGCGCCAAGGGATTTCGCGGAGCGCGTAGCAAACTGTTCCGCACTGCAACCGAAGCTGTGGATCGCGCCATGTGTATGGCAACCACGCATCGTAAAAACAAGAAGCGTAGCTATCGTCGGCTTTGGATTAGCCGTCTTTCTGCCGCCTGTCGTTTGAATGATATTACGTACAGTCGTTTCACAGAGGGTTTGACGAAGGCGAATGTTGGATTGAATCGCAAGATGCTTTCTGAAATTGCCATTCACGATCCCGAAGGCTTTACGAAGATTGTCGAGCAGGCTAAGGCCGGCTTGGCATAGCGCAATCTGTGCAAGCCAAAAGGCCATCTTTTGAGATGGCCTTTTTTTGTGTCGAGAGGGAGTCATGAATGTAGCAGAAATTGAGGCAATCAAGAGCGAAGCGATTGCGGCGGCAGGGGATGCGGTTTCGGCTCAGGATGTTGAGGCGGTTCGCATCAAGTATCTGGGGCGAAAAGGGCTGTTGCCACAGATTATGAAGAGCTTAAAGGATGTCGCGCCGTCGGATCGTGCCGCAGTGGGGCAGGGCGCCAACGCTTTAAAGAATACACTGAATGCGGCGCTTGACGATCGCCTATTGGCATTGACGTCGAGTGCGCCGACGGGAGTGCCGGCGGCATCATTTGATGTGACGTTGCCGGGGCGCTGGCAAACTCGTGGAACCGCACACCCTATTTCTTTGGTGATTGAGGAGGCGGTTCGGATTTTTAGTCGGCTTGGGTTCACGGTTGCCGAAGGTCCTGATGTGGAGACTGGATACCGGAATTTTGAAGCGCTTAACACTCCCGACTATCACCCGTCATTAGATAATCAGGATACCTTCTGGCTGGATTCGGGTGAATTGCTTCGCACGCAGACTTCCCCTGTGCAGATTCGTGTTATGGAGAAGCAGAAGCCGCCGGTTCGGATTGTGACGCCTGGCCGCTGTTATCGTCGCGATACGACGGATGCCACGCATAGTGCGAATTTTCACCAGATTGAGGGCCTGTATGTCGATACTGATGTTTCGCTTGCGGATTTAAAAGGCACACTGGCCTATTTTGCAAAGCAGATGATGGGCCCGGATATCAATATTCGTTTTCGTCCTCATTTTTTCCCTTTCACTGAACCCAGTGTTGAATGTGATTTCACCTGTCATGTCTGTTTGGGTAAGGGGTGTCGCGTTTGTAAGCAGAGTGGGTGGATTGAAATTGCGGGTGCTGGCATGGTGGATCCGCGTGTTTTTGAGCGTGTGGGTTATGATGCCGAAGCGGTAACGGGATATGCTTTTGGTATGGGGATCGAACGCATTGCCATGATCAAGTACGGTATTTCTGATATTCGGATGTTGTATGATAATGATGTCAGATTCTTGACGCAGTTTCGGTAAAGAGGTTTAAACAATGGTGTAGCCGTCAACACGGGCTCCCCGAATACGAGGAAGCCCGTCCTACACAACAACAATCTTGTAGGACGTGCTTCCCGTATTCGGGAGCGCGTGACGCGGCCAATGCTTTTGAAAGAAACGATTTTTTGAATTAGGAGATGGTACCATGAAAGTGCCCATTAGCTGGTTACGCGAGTATGTGGATCTTGATGCAACTCCAGAGGAGCTTGCGGACAAGCTGACGTTCTCGGGTATTGAGGTCGAGGGCATTGCTGCAGTTGGTAGTGATTACGCGGGCGTTGTTGTTGGTGAAGTGCGCCATGTTGAAGCCCATCCCGGCGCTGATCGTTTGCGTCTGTGTCGTGTCTTTAATGGGAGCGAAGAGCTTCAAGTGGTTTGCGGTGCCACTAATTTTAAAGTGGGAGATAAAGCCCCTTTTGCTGGCGTGGGGGTTGTGCTTCCCGGTGATTTTAAGATCAAGAAAGCAAAAATTCGTGGAGAGCTGTCTTTCGGTATGCTTTGTGCGGAGGACGAGCTCGGAATTTCGGATGAGCATGACGGAATTATGATTCTGCCCCGTGATACGGCTGCCGGCACGCCGTTGGCTGAAATTTTAGGCCCCCCTGACACGGTGCTTGAGCTCGAAATCACATGGAATCGTCCCGATTGTCTTAGCATCATTGGTGTTGCCCGCGAATTTGCGGCGCTCTACGGAAAGACGCTGAAACTTCCTGAGGTCGCCGTTTCTGAGAGTTCCACATCCGTTTCCGATTTTGTCTCCGTTTCTGTTGAGGATGCTGTTGGCTGCCCGCGCTATACGGCGCGTGCCCTGACGAATATTGATATTGGGCCAAGTCCGCTTTGGATGCAGCGGCGACTGACAATGTGTGGCGTGCGCCCGATTAGCAATGTGGTCGATGTCACTAACTATGTCATGCTTGAATGCGGGCATCCGCTTCATGCCTTTGATCACTCCCTGTTGACTGAAAAAAGCATTGTGGTGCGAGGCGCCAGCGCGGGTGAGGTCATGGCTACTCTTGACGGGGTTGATCGTGTGTTGGCTTCCGAGATGTTGGTTATTGCGGATGCAGAGAAGCCTGTAGCAGTGGCCGGGATTATGGGCGGTGCTGGCAGCGAGATCCACAGCGATACGAAGACGGTTGTACTGGAAAGCGCGTGTTTTGATCCGCGACAGATTCATCGCACAGCATCGTCACTTTCGCTTTCGACAGAGTCCTCGCATCGTTTTGAGCGTGGTGTAAATGTTGAGACTGTGGATTGGGCCAGCAATCGAGCCGCCCAGTTAATGCAGATGTTGGCGGGAGCCACTGTGGCCGCTGGCATGGTCGATGTCTACCCCACCAAACGTCAACCCCGTCAAATCAAACTTGATTTGGCCCGCATGAATAAGCTTCTTGGGGTATCCGTCGAGCAGGAGAGGGTGGTTTCCATCTTTGAGTCGCTCATGATCCCCGTTGTTGAGCAGACCTCGACACACGTCAGCGTTGAGGTTCCCGCGTTTCGCTTGGATCTTGATATTGAGGCGGATCTCGTCGAGGAAATTGCGCGGATGTATGCTTTTGCTCATGTTCCCGATATTGTTCCGCAGGCTAAAGTGGTTCCAGAGGCTAACGATTCTCGTGCGCGTGCCCTTTTTGTGTGTCGTAATAACCTGATTGGCTTGGGGCTTTCTGAAATCATGAGTTATAGCTTTGTTGCCGAATCGCTTCTGGATGCGTTTACGGATCAAGATCGGGCAAGTCGGGTCGTGTTGCCGAACCCCGTGAGTGCTGATCATGGCGTGATGCGGAATTCATTGGCGCCTCAGATGGTGGAGTGTCTGGGGCGGAATCACTCACGGCAGATCACGGATGCAGCCCTCTTTGAAATTGGAAAAGTCTTTTGGAAGGATGACACTGGCAGTGTGTGTGAAGAGGATCGCGTCTGTCTTGGCGTTATGGGAAAGATTGGCTGCGGTGCTTTGGATAAGCGCCGTAGCGTTAAGCCCGATGATGTATTTCTCCGGGCAAAAGGCATTGTGGAGGGCCTGTTCTCTGCACAGCGCCTACGGGGCGTGCCAACCTTTACAGGGGTTGATCACCCCTATTGCGAGCCAGGGGAAGCCGTCACGATTCATGTAGATGGAAACCCCATTGGTATTTTGGGTCTCTTGCGTAAGGATCTACGGCATCGGCATCGAATGGCTGAGCCTGTCGCGTTCGTGGAGATCTCTGTTGACCCGCTTCTTGACTCGGTATTCACGACGCCTGTTTGCCAATTGATTCCACAATATCCAGCGATTAGTCGTGATGTGGCAATTGCGGTTGATCAAACTGTCTCCCATTGTGATATTTTGAAGGTGATCCGCGAAGCTGCCCCCCCTGAGTTGACAGGTATAGATCTCTTTGATATATTCACTGGTGAAGGGGTGAAACAAGGTGCTAAGAGCCTTGCGTACTCCCTTACATATCGTTCTTTTGAGCGTACCTTGACGGATGAAGATGCTAATGGGTATCATGAGGCCATCAAGGATGCTTTGAAGCGAAAGTTAAGTGTTGATATTCGAGAAGGCTGATGTGGAGTGTTATATGATGGCATTCCAAGGCGGCTTGTTTAGTGACCAAGGTGGGGTTTAAACCCGATGATGAGTACGTTATTAAATCTGATTCTGCTGACCTGCGGATGGTTATTGATTGTTGCAGGTGGTGGATTATATAAGCGCAAGAGACTTGCTGTTCATGTTGATAATAGGCGGTTTTCTTGCGGATATACAGGGTCAAGGAGACCCTGTTGTTCTGTCTCGCAGTTTTGCGACGACGGTGGTCGGTCGCGTGTGCGGAAGCGGATTAAAACAAAACAGAATTTATGCTCTCAATAGGGAATTGAAGTACCCTGCCTTGTTCGGTTTGCAGGCAAATATCTCTGACCCAGGTTATATGATCAGGGAGCTTGAATGCAGCGACGACGGTGTAACCCTCTTCGGAGGGGAGACCTGATGCGCTGACTAGAGCACCCACCTCGTTTACGAGGTCCAGAGATTACGTCTGTTCGGCATGGTGGGGTATTTTTTTTATTTCCGGGGAGCCGCATGGATCTGTTCGAGAAACCAGGTGAGGTGTCATCGGCTGAGAATCAGCCGCTTGCGGCACGTATGCGCCCTGCTTCTGTGGAGGAAATTTCCGGACAGGAGCATATTCTGGGTCCGGGAAAACTTCTGCGTCGCGCAGTTGATGCCGACCGCCTTGGGAGTATTATTTTATATGGTCCTCCCGGATGTGGAAAAACCTCGTTGGCCGAGGTGATTGCCGCCGCGACCCAGCGCCGATTCGTACGCACCAGTGGCGTTCTTTCCAATGTGGCCGAGTTGCGAGCCTTAATCAAAGATGCCCGCCATCGCCTCAAGCAGAACGGCACGGAAACCATCCTGTTTGTAGATGAAATTCACCGCTTCAATAAAGCGCAGCAGGATGTGCTTCTCCCGCATGTTGAGGACGGTGGCATCACGCTGATTGGGGCGACAACCCACAATCCTATGTTTTTTATTAACACGCCGTTGACATCACGCTCTCTGGTGTTTCAGCTCAATTCCCTTTCTGAGGGTGCCGTTGTGGCTCTTTTGCGTCGTGCCCTCACCGATCCTCGAGGATTGTCGGACCATCACGTGGTTGCGGATGATAACGCCCTTGAGCATATGGCGTGTTCCTGTGAGGGCGATGCCCGCCGCGCGCTCAATGCCCTTGAGATTGCGGTTCTGACGACCGAGCCGGATGAAGCGGGTGCCATCCACATTGACCGTCGCGTCGCGGAGGACTCTGTGCAGAAGAAGGCGATTGTCTACGACCATGATGAGGATGGTCATTACGACACGGTTTCGGCTTTTATTAAAAGTGTGAGGGGTTCTGATCCTCACGCCGCAGTCTACTGGCTCGCAAAAATGCTTTATGCGGGAGAGGATCCTCGGTTTGTTGCGCGGCGGCTTGTGATTCTTGCTTCTGAAGATATTGGAAATGCCGACCCGCGGGGGTTGTCAATTGCTACGGCTGCAATGCAAGCCGTCGAGTTTGTCGGGATGCCAGAGGCGCGTATTACGCTTGCGCAGGCCACGACGTATCTTGCAACAGCCCCCAAAAGCAATGCGGCTTATAAGGCTATTGGAAAAGCGTTGAAGGATGTTGAGTCGGGCCGTGTGCTGCCGGTACCCGATCATCTAAAGAACAAACATCTAAAGACGGCTGAAGGCAAGGATGAGGCCAAAGGGTATGTCTATCCGCATGACTTCAAGGGGCACCATGTGGATCAAGAGTATATTCCGACATCCGCTGTTTACTATGAGCCGACGGAAGCGGGATACGAGCAGACGATTTCTAAACGCATGGAGCAGTGGGCGGGAGCATCCGGCAATGAGTGAGGTGGCGAATACGAAAGCGGATCTGCGTGATAGCGTTCGGCGTAAGCGTGCATCCCTGACGGCGGATTGGATTGCATCCCGGAGTGAGAGCATCTCGAAACGCCTGATGGCTTTGGATGTTTTTCAAGCCGCGGAGACCGTTTGTCTTTATATGGCACTTCCGGGCGAAGTCTCACTCGATGGTGTGATGGATTACTGCTGGGCGGAGGGCAAACGTGTGCTCGTGCCGGCGTATTGCAAACCCCGTCGGACCTATGGATTTAAGGCTGTGACGCTCAATACGGGTATGCGTTCCGGGTTATGGGGTGTGCTTGAGCCAGATGTGGCCGATTGGGCTCAACTTTCGGCCCCATCGTGTATCGCGGTGCCCGGGGTTGCCTTTAGTGATTCTGGCGGCCGCGTGGGGCATGGAAAAGGTTACTATGACCGGATGCTGGCGTTTGCCGATGACGACCGTGGGGTTGCAAAAGTGGGTGTGTGTTTTGACTTTCAACGCTTTCTGGTCGTGCCGGGTGAGGCGTGGGATATTGGGATGGATGTGATTGTGTCTGAGACGGGTGTGAACCATTTAAATGAAAACAACAACTGAACGGTTACGGCCTTTGCGGGGTGTGGCTGTCAGATAAAATGACAGGAGGGTGAACATGACAGAAATAATAGCAGGTGTTGTGGCGTGTATTGTGGGCTTGGCTGCGGGATACCTGATTCGACAAACGATGGGGCGAGTGAAGGCGAATACGGATGAAGATCAGGCAAAGCGTTTGCTTGTAGATGCTAAGCGTGATGCAGAGACCGTTCGCAAGGAAGCCACCATTACGGCCAAGGCGGAAGTGCTTAAGGCGCGTGAAGGTTTTGAAAAGTCGACGGCGTCCAGACGTAAGGAGCTTGCGGCGATTGAAGAACGCGTGAGTCTCCGAGAGACCAATCTGGATCGTAAGGTGGCGCTGATCGACCGGAAAGAGCACACGGTTGATACCAAGTTGGCCGAGATTGAGAAGCGGGATGCTGAGCTGAATGTTGAGCGCGTAAAGATTTCTGAACTGATAGAGCAGGAAAAGCAGAACCTGCAGCGAGTTGCGGGTATGACGCAGGATGAGGCGCGGAAAACCTTGCTGACTCGCATGGAGAAAGAGGTGCATGGTGAGATTGGCGGATTGATCCGCCGCATGCAGGAACAGGCAAAAGATACGGCAGAGCGTGAGTCCAAGAAAATTATCACGCAGGCGATTCAACGCTATGCCTCATCCCACACCAGTGACATTGTTACCAGTGCGGTGGCGCTGCCAAGTGATGACATGAAGGGGCGTATCATCGGACGTGATGGCCGTAATATCCGAGCGCTCGAAGCCGCTACAGGAGTCAACTTCTTGATTGATGATACTCCTGAGGCTGTGGTTGTTTCCGGATTTGATCCCGTGCGTCGTGAGATTGCCAAACAGGCGCTTGAGCGGTTGCTTGCGGATGGACGGATTCATCCCGCCCGCATTGAGGAAGTTGTTGAAAAAGCCCGCGAGGACATGAAGGAAACCATTCGCGTTGCGGGGGAAGAAACGCTGTTTGAGGTCGGTATTCAAGGTGTTGATCCTGAATTGGTTCGGACACTGGGGCGTCTGAAGTTCCGCACAAGTTACACCCAGAACGTCTTACAACACTCCGTTGAAGTGGCTCAGTTAATGAGCCTCATGGCGGGGGAACTTGGCCTCGATCCACAGATCGCGAAGCGCGTGGGTTTGTTTCATGATATTGGCAAAGCTCTGGATCATGAAGTGGAGGGCGGGCACGCCATTATTGGTGCCGACTTCCTGAAGCGCCTTGGCGAGTCGCAAGAGATTGTCAATGCGGTTGCGGCCCATCATGAGGATGTTGAGGCGCAGAGTCTTTATGCCGTTCTCTGTTCGGCGGCGGATGCCATGTCCAGTTCGCGTGTGGGTGCCCGCTCGGAATCGAGTGGTCGCTATATCAAACGCTTGGAGAAGCTTGAAGCTATTGCGAATGACTTCGAGGGAGTCGAAAAGAGCTATGCTATTCAAGCGGGTCGCGAGGTGCGTGTTATCGTGGAACCCGACAAAATTGATGACGCCGCCGCAATGGTTCTGGCGCGCAACATCAGCAAGCAGATAGAGACGGATCTCCAGTATCCTGGACAGATCCGGATTACCGTGATTCGGGAAACTCGTTGCGTCGAGTACGCGAAGTAGAGAAAAGGAACCACAGATTACGCAGATTTGCGCGGATGCTGATGGATCACGCGTGGCGCGTGGTAGGCTCTGTAGGGGAAGAATCTAGTGACGTGGGGTGTGGAATTATGAAGATACTGATGGTTGGGGATATTGTGGGAGCTCCTGGGCGAATGATATTTGCTCAGGTGGTCACACGCATGAAGCAAAGCAACGCGCTGGATTTTGTGGTCGTGAATGCTGAAAATGCTGCCGGGGGGAGGGGCCTGACTGCGAAGTTGGCAGAGGAGTTCTTTGCAGCAGGTGCCGATGTGATCACGTTGGGGGACCACACTTGGGATCAGAAGGAGTTGGCTCCGTTTCTAGATGTCGAATCGCGCGTGGTGCGCCCTGCCAACTTTGCTCCGGGTTGCCCGGGGCGCGGCGTGGTGACTGTCGATACTCCGTTTGGCGACGTGACTGTAATGAACCTGATTGGTCGGGTGTTTATGAAACCGTACGACTGCCCGTTTCGGAAGGCAGATGAACTGCTCGGCGCCCATGCTTCCAGCAAAATCAAGCTTGTGGATCTGCATGCGGAGGCTACCTCGGAAAAAATCATGATGGGGCGCTACTTGGATGGTCGTGTGAGTGCTGTGGTTGGAACGCATACGCATGTGCAGACATCCGATGAGATTGTATTACCGGGGGGGACGGCTTACCTGACAGATCTTGGAATGACGGGAGTTAAGGATTCTGCGATTGGTCGGGATGTAGACTCCGTGATGTCGATGTTTCTGAATGGTATGCCTTCAAAATTCAAGATGGCCGAAGGGCCCCCTGTGTTAGAGGGCGTTCTGATCGATATTGATTCCAATACCGGGCGTGCTCAAAATATTGAGCGTGTGCGTGAGAGCATGTCTGGTACGGCAAAAACGGCATGGGGTTGAGAGTAAATTTAAAAATTTAAAATTGGAACGTACGCTGCGGAGATTATATATGCGGGGTGAGGGTACCCCACCTCCATTTTTCTATCAATCCGTGTTATGAACAATGGAGCTGGGGTGCCCTCACCCCGTTGATGATTACAAGAGGTTATGTTGACTACAGGAAGCAGAAGAGATGCATTGCGGGTGCTAGGGGAGGAACGGACAGCTGAGGCACCTCCCGATCGACGCCCAAAAGCACTGTCTGTTACCGAGCTCACCCGAAGGATCAAGGGAACGCTTGAGGGGCAGTTTGGATCGGTGTTGGTTGAAGGCGAACTTTCCAATGTGAGTCAGCCCGCATCCGGGCATCTCTATTTCACCATCAAAGATGCTAACGCGCAGATCAGCGCAGTGATGTTTCGGGGTAACCAGCGAGCTCTTGCTTTTCGACCCACAGATGGACAGGTTGTTCGGGCATTTGGCGAAATCAGTGTATATGAACGCCGAGGCAATTATCAGATTCTGATCCGACGTATGGAGGAGGGGGGGAAGGGGAGTCTTCAGGCGCAGTTTGAGGCGCTCAAGGAGAGACTCCAAAAAGAGGGCCTCTTTTCCGCCGAGCATAAACGCCGCCTTCCAAAGCTTCCACAGCATGTTGGGATCGTCACCTCTGCAACCGGTGCAGCTATTCAAGATATTCTGAATGTTGTGTCGAGACGCTTTCCGAACCTTCATATTCTCCTTGCGCCTGTCAACGTGCAGGGGGATGGTGCGGCGGAAGAGATTGCGGCTGCAATTGACCGCCTGAATGCTATTGGTGGACTGGATGTTCTGATTGTCGGGCGAGGTGGCGGAAGCCTTGAGGATCTGTGGTGTTTTAATGAAGAGGTAGTGGCCCGTGCAATTGTGCGGTCTGTGATTCCTGTGATCTCAGCCGTTGGGCATGAAGTGGATTTTACGATCAGCGATTTTGTAGCAGATTTGCGGGCTCCCACACCTTCGGCGGCTGCAGAGCTGGTTGTGGGGTGTAAGGAGGCGTTTCAATCGAGCTTGGATGAACTTCAAAATCGCCTGATTCGATCCTTGCGAGAAAGTACTCTTGCTGCACGAAATCGGCTCATTCAGACATCGGGAAGTTATGTGTTTCGAGAACCAGCCAATGTGGTAGCGCGTCACTGTCAGAGATTGTCGACACTCAAATTGCAAATGGAGCATCGGCTGAGTGGGGCGGTTCAGAATATGCAGCAGACTGTGGATGTGCTGGGAATTCGTATGCAACAGCAGCTTCGATCTGCTGTGCAGAAGAACCGTCAGACGCTTGAGGATATCCAGGTTAGAATGGTGCATCGTATCCGGTTTTGTCATCAAATGGGGGCTCAAGATGTTAGACGCTATACCATGCAACTGCGGGCCCTCAATCCTCTGGCGGTATTGCAGCGTGGGTATTCAGTCACGCGGGGAGAGGATGGTCGTATTATTGTAAAGACGACGGATGTGCGAGAGGGCGAGATCTTGGTGACGCAGATCTCGGATGGACGTTTTGAATCGGAAGTATTGCGTGTGTGTGTTGATGAGGAAGGAAGGTAATAATGACGGCGGCAAAGAAAGACGATAAGGCACAAAGTTTTGAAAAGTCAATGGAGCGATTGGAAGCCATCGTGGGTGACATGGAAGGTGGCGAACTGAGCCTGGATGTTATGATCCAACGGTTTGAAGAGGGACAAACGCTGATTAAATCTTGCGCGGGTAAGCTTGATGAGGTGGAACGAAAGATTGAGAAGCTTCTGACTAAGGATGGTGCGGTCGTGACAGAGCCATTTGGTGAGGATGATGCCCCCTCTGTTGATCTTTCTGATGAGACCCGTGAGAGCGGTGAGTTGTTGTTTTAGAGCGTTTTAAGTGCCGGCGTAGTTGTTCTGCTCCTTTGTCTTTACTATAATCTTTGCCTTAATCCTGATGGTCGTTGGGATGAGGGTAAAGATTAAGGTAAAGACAAAGGCCTTGTATGCGGCTATAGATTTAATGAAACCACTTAAATACGTATAAAGTCCTGCACCTCGGAGATGTGCAGGTACAGACGCTGCTTTTAGTAGGTACGTATCTCCGAGACGTGCCCAGTGGAGCATGGTAAGATCTTGAATGAAAAACCCCAAACTCGGAACCCGGAACTTGGAACTCGGAACCGCCCCCCCCTGATCGATGTCCAGGGGCTTTCGGTCGGGTTCCGCAATGGGCGTGATGAGGTCGTGGTCGTGCGGGATGTGAGTTTCCGCATTCGCGAAGGGGAGACTGTGGCGCTTGTGGGAGAGAGTGGCTGTGGCAAGAGTGTTACGGCATTGACGCTTGCCCGCCTTCTTCCGGAACCTCCGGCGTTTCATCCTACAGGGGTTATTTTCTTTCGGGGACGCGAAGTGCTTCAGATGTCGAGTGCTGAACTCAGAGCCATCCGAGGCGGTCAAATTGCCTATGTGTTTCAAGATCCTGCAACGGCTTTAAACCCGGTGTTTCGGATTGGGTTTCAAATTGAAGAGGCGGTCCGTGCGCATCGCCACCATGTGGATTCACGTCAGGAGGCCCTTCGCTTGCTGGCTCTGGTCGGGCTGTCTGACGCTGAAGCATGTTTGCGTGCGTACCCTCATGAGTTGAGTGGCGGGATGCAGCAGCGTATTGTGATTGCCGTAGCCTTGGCCTGTCGCCCCAAGCTGCTTATTGCGGATGAGCCGACGACCGCACTTGATGTCACGATCCAAGCGCAGATTCTGGATCTATTAAAACGCCTCCAGAATGAGCTGGGAATGGCCGTGTTGCTGATTACGCACAACCTTGGACTGGTTGCCGATGTTGCACATCGCCTAAACGTGATGTACGCCGGAAGTGTAGTCGAGTCTGGTGCGGTTGAGGATGTGCTGACTGCTCCGGCGCATCCCTACACGAAGGCGTTGCTGGGAGTAGTTCCGCGTTTGGGATCTACATCGGAGCGCATGCAGGGCATAAAGGGGATGGTGCCTTCGCCGAGCAATCGTCCAGCGGGATGTCCGTTTGCACCACGATGTCCACGGGTCGATGATGCGTGTCGCCGCACCATGCCGTCCACCCAAACGGCGGGCGGTGTTGATCATCAGGTTCGTTGCTGTCACCCATTGAAGGAAAAATCGTGAGCCAGATTTCGTCTAGAGAGCCAGCACTTCTAGGGGTCTCCGACCTCGTGGTTGAGTTTCCTGTGGAAGGTCACCGTCGGCTGCGAGCGGTTGACGGTGTAAGCCTCACTGTCGGTGCCAATGAAATCGTTGGGTTGGTGGGGGAGAGTGGTTGTGGAAAGACGACCACGGGAAATGCCATTGTTGGCTTGGTTCCTGCGACTTCGGGCACGATTCGATTTGATGGACGAGAGATGGAGCGTGGTACGGCTGCGGAGAAGCGTCAGTTGTGTTGCGATGTTCAGATGGTGTTTCAGGATCCGATGGGTTCGTTGAATCCTCGCCTTCCTGTCGGTGATGCTGTGTTCGAGACGCTCACGGTGCATCGGAATCGGTTGGGGCTGACCACGCGGGAGGCAAGGCAGTCCCGTGTCACTGAGATTTTTGATATGGTGGGGCTGGGTGCGGACTTTATTCCACGCTACCCGCATGAGCTGAGTGGGGGGCAGCGGCAACGTGTTGGCATTGCGCGGGCATTGGCAGTTCGTCCACGACTCTTGATTGCGGATGAACCGGTCTCGGCGCTGGATGTCTCCGTTCAAGTCCAGATCTTGAACTTGTTAAAAGATTTGAGTCAGGAGTTGTCGTTTGCCTGTTTGTTCATTGCGCACGATCTTGCTGTTGTGCGCTACATGTGTGATCGAACGCTTGTGATGTACCTCGGCGAAGTCGTTGAGGAGGCGTGCAGTGATATTTTGTTTCGATCCCCCTCGCATCCCTACACCCAGGCACTGCTTTCTGCTGTTCCGGATGTTGACAAGGGGCTGGCAGCACGCGGCAAAGCAAGCAATCGCATCATTCTTCGGGGCGAGGTGCCTTCCCGCTTGAATCCCGTTTCAGGTTGTCCGTTTCATCCGCGCTGTCCCGCTGCAGTTGACCGGTGCCAATCCGAAAAGCCAGATGTAGCTGACTTAGGGGAGGGGCACCTCTCTTGTTGCCATTTCTCGCGGTAGACGAAGATAAGCCCTTTACAAACCTCTTCTCAAGGTAGCTAATAACTTCTATGAAGAAAATCATGGCCATAGACGATGAAGCTACGATTCTGACGTGCCTCCAGAAAGTACTCCAAGCACGGGGTTATGAGGTCATCACATCAAATGACCCCGAGGAAGGCACGAAAATACTTATAAACGACGATACCATTATTTTGGCCCTTCTCGACGTCAAGATGCCGAAAAAAAACGGCTTTGAAATCTACAGAGAACTCCGGAACACACGAAAGATCCCTGTCCTATTCGTGACCGCCTATCCTAAGTCTTTCGATGTCGACTCTGAGACCATCATGGAAATGTGGGAACATGAGTTCGCCGATGGAACCACGGATATCGTATACAAACCGTTCCACCTCGAATCCCTGTACGAAAAAGTTGAAAGTCTTATCGGGCCAGCCGAAGATACTGAAAAAACTGAGGAGTAATTCAAAGTGGGAGTGGCAGATCTGGAATTCAATCGCAAGACTAGGAGCGTATTCGTTCGTCACTGGATCGACTTGGGATACATCTCCATTCGCAGCGTCAACGGCCGCATCACAGTGCGCGGAAATCTCCAAAGAGTCTTCGGCCATCGGGAAGCACTGACACCCACAGTTGTGAGCAACATATTTAGCGAAATTAAACGCGCGACAAGAGCAAAATTTATCACACCAGCACTGGAAAACTGGACATTCGCCAGCGGCACGTGGCAACAAGTAGGCGGAAAAAGCGGAAAAGAAGGCAAGAAACCCTTATCATGCTCCGCACGCGACGGATCCACGGGCTCATATGTTATTGATGATGAGTGATCGCAGCATTATGCATGTATTCGCAATCCATCATTAACTATTCCGCGCTCTGGTGGACCGATTCTTGTCCGCTTGTGGTGGAAAGTCGTTCGTTTAAGCGTATCCGAGTAAGTAAGTATTGCGGTTAAGAGTGCGACGAAGTGTACGCTTAAGTGTGTGCTTCCTCTTTCGCTCTGTGAGTTGCGGCGGACAAGTCGTGCGATCTCTAAACTTCCTCGGGCACTTAAACGCACCCTTTACCGCCAGCGTCGGTGAGCCCAGAGGTATTGTTCGGGGTAGGCCCGGATGGCTGTTTCGAGTTCGCGAGAGAGTTGTTCAAGAATGCCTCTTACGTCTTCGTCGCGTTTGCCTGTTCGGGGGACGGTGATGGGGAGGGATGCCTTTAGCATGAATTGCATTGGGCCTGTCTTCACGCAGTACCCAAAACACATGGGCGTTTTTGTAATCAAATGCAACATGGCATGTGAAGTGTGTGTGCTGGCGGAGATGCCAAAGAAATCAACCATCATGCCGTGTTGTGCGTGCTGGTCGGTCAGAAGCGCTAGAATATTTCCGGACCTCAGCGTCTTGAGGAGCCGCCCCATATTGGCACTGTGTTTGGGCGTAAGCGTGAACGCATTGCGGGGTTTGCGTTTCTTCATGAGGGCATTCGTGTAGGGGTTGTTCATGTCCCGTGTGATACCAACGACGGGTTTGATAAAAGAGAGAGCCTGGGCTGCTATTTCCCAGTTCCCAAGGTGTCCGGAAATGAGAATCAGCCCCTGATCGGGTTGTTTAAGGAGCGCCAGGGTCTCTGGCGGCACATCCAGACTTATGTGCTCTTGCCACGTTTCTGGCGTCAAGTAGCGGTCGGATTTGAGAGAGTCGATGATCAGGCAAGCGAAGTGTCTAAAGGACGCCTTGGCAATACGCCGCACCTTCATCTCATCAGTTGCGATGCCGCTGCGTCTGACGTTGTCGCAGGTGATACCGCGCCGTCGAGACGCTGCTGAAAACCAGATATCCGCAATTCCGGAGGCCAACAGTTCGGCAGCCCGAAGGGAGAGCGCATCGACAAGCATTAGAAACGTGCGGACGGCAGCGTACTCAACGAGATGCCGCAGTTTCTTCATGCCTTGAGCGTTTCCTCAAGGAAGTCGGCAAGTTCACCTACAGTATTGATGTTGACCAGTTCCTCGGCTTCGAAATCAATACCGAAAGCCTGCTGTACGTCATAAATCAAGTCCAGAATCGAGAGTGAATCAAACCCCAGAGTTCCAATGGTAGTTTCTTCTGTGACGATGTCCCAATCGATGGGGTCTGGTGAGGATGTCCGCATGGTTTCGCGTAGTTGATTTACGATATCTTGTCTTGTCATGATTCATAATCCTTTGTGTTAAGAGCGTCTCCTAAGATTTAGAATCCTTATAGCAGTGTGTCCTTCTGTTGTCGAGACACATGGCAGGTGAGTGGCTTTTTGTAAGAAGCTCAAACGAATGGCATTTGCGTTGATCGTGCGAACACTGTATCGTTATCCCATAGGGTGATACTACATCTTCTTTGGTTAGGTTGTTATCATGAAAATTCCTTCTTTCTATTTTCCGTGGCTTCAGAAGGGAAATCCTACGGGTACTGTGGATCGGTATCCGGAGCTATCGGGGTACGCCTCGTCTGTGCCGGGCATCTACTGTGTGGGTGACCTAACCGGGGTGCCGTTGATCAAGCTCGCAGCCGAGTCGGGTTATGGCGTGATAGAGGCGATACATGCCGATGCGAAATTTCGTGATGAGAGCAAGCGTCGCCAGGAGGGTGTCTATGATCTTGTGATTATCGGTGCGGGCCCGGCAGGAATGGCCGCAGCGTTGTGTGCGCAAGCGTTGGGGTATCACGTGCTCCTGATTGAGGCTGCACAGCCGTTTAACACCATCCAGAATTTTCCAAAGGGAAAGCCCATCTATGTGACGCCGGTAGATCCTCCTATGCAGTCTGCTCTTGTCTTTAATGACGGCTCAAAAGAGACACTTCTCGAGGAGTTGAAGCAGGATATTCAGGGGCATGACATCCCAATGCTCGAAGGGGAGACGGTTAAGCACATATCGGGTCGCAGTGGGGCTTTTGCCGTGAAGACGACTGCGGATGGGGAAACGATTGCGCTACGAGTGATTGTTGCGATTGGAAAGAGTGGCAATGCGCGGCGATTGAATGTGCCGGGGGAGGACTTCCCAAAAGTCTTCACGCGATTGGTTGATCCGGGGGAACATCAGGATCAGAATATTTTGGTTGTGGGCGGTGGGGATAGTGCGCTTGAGGCTGCAGTGGCACTGGCGGATGCCGGCAATCAAGTGACGCTCTCCTATCGCAAGCCTGCGTTTTCTCGCCCGAAAGAACAAAATTTCGCAGCATTTACCGAAGCGGTGAGGAAGGGTCGGATTCACCCGTTCTTTAAAAGTACGGTAAAGGAGATTCGGGAAACGGAGATCGTGCTTGCCACCACCGAAGGCGAACAGACCCTCCCTAATGATGTGGTGTATGCTTTGATTGGCTCCGAGATTCCGGTGGCATTTTTCAAGCGTTCCCGCATTGCAATGGAGGGTGAACGGAGTCGCATCTGGTGGGTTGGCCTGATCGCGCTACTGAGTTTCTTTACGATGCTCTACTTTGGGAAGTCCGGACGAGCCGTGAATGTCTTTGCTGGTGCCGAGAATCCCATTTCAGCGATATGGGCTTATCTCACCGCGCCTTGGCGGGCGGGCTTGACTTGGTCGCTTGCGGGGCAAACCTGGTATGGTTCTCTGAATTTTCTGTTGGGTTGGCTAGGATCGGTAGTGTTCCTCGTTTCGGGTGGCGCGATGCTGGGGGATATGGCTAGGGAGCGAGAACGTTATTTTGGCTCCATCTGGAAGACGATCAAGTATGGCTACTTCATTGGCGTCGGGATTACGTTCTTCAAGGTCTACATGCAGAGCCAACTCATGCAGGATGCAGCTTGGGTTGAGGCACCCACGTATTATTACTCCCTGTTCTATACGCTTACGATCTTGATTTTTGGTATTTACCGTATGCAGCGTACACCAACACCGTACATCATTACACAGACGATGACGCTGATTGTTATACAAGCGCTCTTTCTTTTTGTGATCCCGTTTTTCCTGTATGACCGTTTCATTGCTGGAGCGCTGTCTGACGGATTGCGTGAGCAGCTCTTTCCATCGGGTAAATGGAGCTCATTTGCATTCATTCTGTTTTGGCCGCTAAACATCAACGAGTTCGGCAATAGTGCCTTTTGGACGTGGTTTCCCTTCGTGCAGACCTTTGGTATTCTGTTTTTGCTGGTCTATTTCTGGGGCAAGGGCGCGTATTGCGGCTGGATCTGTTCCTGTGGGGCGATGGCTGAGACGCTGGGTGATGAGTATCGTACGCTATCGCCACACGGACCGCTTGCCAAACGAATGGAAAATATTGGACAAGTGGTTTTATGGGCTGCCATTGGCTGCGGCTTGCTATATATGCCTTACAAGCTATGTCACAAGGTGGATCCCCATTGTGCGATACCGGTCGTGGCCAGTTCGCTATGGTATAGTTACAAGTTGGTGATTGATGTTGTGTTTGCTGGAGTCCTCGGGCTTGGCGTCTATTTCTTTTATGGTGGCCGCATCTGGTGTCGGTATGGCTGCCCGCTTGCGGCGTTAATGCACATCTATTCTCGATTCTCGCGCTATCGCATCATGGCAAACAAAAAGCGGTGCATTTCGTGCAATATCTGCACGAAAGTGTGCCATATGGGTATTGATGTTATGGGGTATGCCAGTCGTGGGGTTCCTATGAACGATGTTGAATGTGTGCGTTGCAGTGCTTGCGTCGTGAATTGCCCTATGCAGGTTTTGACGTTTGGTTCTGTGGGGCAATCGGATCCTGATAACGTGGTTTACAAGAAGGCGTATATTCCGTTGGCTCGCGGCTGGTCGGCGGGTCTTCCAAAACAAAAGCTTCGCGAACGCCTTGATGATGAAGTCAAACGGCATCCAGAAATATCGCAAGACTTGAAGTAGGACGGACATTTTGTCCGTCTGCCAAGGGTTCGATTGGACAAGATGTCCGATCTACGAAGAAGAGGATCAGGTATGAAACAGATTTGGAGCATGATGGTTGCTGCGGGCCTATTGTCATTTGTCGGCACTGCGATCGGCGAAGAGGGTGAATCCGGATCGGGTGGTTTCCACGATGGTTGGGATGCGCTTCTGAAAGCACATGTAAGCAAGGGGCTTGTGGACTATGAAGCGATCAAAAATGCGCCAGCGGCTCTTGATGACTATTTGGAGAAACTGTCTGAAGCCGCTCCTGCGGGGATGTCGCGTGACCACCAGCTCGCATTCTGGATCAATGCGTATAATGCCTTCACGGTGAAGTTGATTGTGGACAATATGCCGCTTAAGAGCATTCGGGATATTGATGCGCCGTGGAAGCAGAAGCGCTGGCGCGTTGGGGATACGCTTTACAATTTGGATGCCATCGAGCATGAGATTCTACGAAAGGTGTTTCGTGAGCCACGCATCCACTTTGCGATTGTGTGTGCCAGCATTGGGTGCCCCGATTTGCAGCCCTGGGCCTATTGTGGGGAGAGTGCTGGGTCTCAACTTGATCGTGCCACGCGGCTATTCATGGCGTCGCCTAAGCACATTCAGACGGAAGTCTCAAGTGGCTTGCTGGGGCGCAAAAGGTATATCTTGCGCGTTAGCAAGATCTTCAAATGGTTCGGTGATGACTTCACTGATGGGGGAAAGCGCTCCGTGGTTGACTTGATTCGGCTCTACGCATCCGATGAGACAGTCTCGTTTCTGTCAGAAGCGAACGCATCGCCTACGATTAAAACACTGGGTTATGACTGGCTCTTGAATGCCCAGAACTGATAAAGTTTCCGCCCTCTGATTCTTTAAGCACTCCAATTCATGATATGGAACTCAATATGATGGAAATGGCACTGAAGCCTATGGTTCTCACGTTTTACGGCATTGCCACCGTGGGATTGCTGTTATACGGCTTGAATTGTTATGTCATGCTGATCCTCTTTATGCGTCGTCGTCGGGAGGTTCAGGCTCACCATGACGGTAGGATCACCGCTGATGATGTGCTGGTAATGGGAGATGCGCTTCCTGTTGTCACCACGCAGATCGCCATTTTCAACGAACGGAACGTGTCGGAGCGCGTTATGCGGGCGGCTTGCAACATGCGCTATCCTAAAGGGCGGCATGAAATTCAGGTGTTGGACGATTCAACGGATGAAACCCTGAAGGAGGTCGAGCGGGTTGCTGCAGAGTTGCTGGAGCAGGGGCATGACATCAAGGTGCTGCATCGGGTGGATCGGATTGGGTTCAAGGCTGGAGCCCTTCAAAAGGGCTTGGAGGCGTGTAGGGGTGATGTGATTGCGGTCTTTGACGCTGATTTTGTGCCCGAGGAGAACTATCTATTGGATACCGCCCATTATTTTGCATCTGACGCGACACTTGGATTTGTCCAGACACGCTGGGGTCATTTAAACCGTAGAGCCTCCCTTTTGACACGTGCGCAGGCGGTGGGGATTGATGGGCACTTTATTATCGAGCAGATCGCCAGATCTTGGAATGACCTTTTTATGAACTTCAATGGTACAGCTGGCCTCTGGCGAAAGTCTGCTATTGTTGAGGGGGGGGGGTGGCAGTGGGAAACGCTTACGGAGGATCTGGATCTCTCTTACCGTGTTCAATTTGCGGGTTGGAAGACGCTCTACCTGCCCCATGTCGTTGTGCCCGCTGAACTCCCTGAAGATATCAATGCTTTTCGTGGGCAACAGTTCCGCTGGGCTAAGGGATCTGTGCAGACGTTGCTCAAACTATTTCCCAGACTGATGGCAGCCAAGGTATCCCCTTTTAAGAAGCTGCAGGCGCTATTTCATATGGGGGGGTACCTGGTGCATCCGATGATGCTAACCCTTGTGCTCTTGGCCCTTCCTGTTCTGCATATGATGCCCGAATTTCGTTCTGCCAGTGTTCTCTTCTGTCTGCTTTCGCTGCCGCTGTGCTTTTCGGTGGTGGCACCCAGCACACTCTATATGGTGAGTCAACGTGCCATCCATACAAAGTGGAAACGGCGCGTGCTTCTGCTTCCGTTCTTGATGGTCGTCGGTATCGGAATGGCAGTTTCTAACACTCGTGCGATTATCGAAGCCATATTCAGAAAAGAGAGCGAGTTTGTAAGGACGCCAAAGCGGGGGGATCGTATCGTTAAGCAATATGCGATTCGATTGCCGTGGGTCTCTGTGGTTGAAATTGCACTTGGCCTCTACAGCTGCTGGACTTTGGTTCAATATCTCCTAGCGGGAAAACTGATCGTAAGTCCTTTCTTGGCGATCTATGCCGCCGGTTTTCTTTTCATTGGTATGCTCACAGTCTGCCAAACATTTATTCCTGCAAGAAGATGAGAGCTGATAGACTGCGCATTCTGATCTTGCTCGTGCTGTCCATAGGCATGCTGGTGGCGTGTGCGATTGTTTCGCGAATGACCCCTGTCAGCAACCTTGTTGGTATTGTAGTGTTGTACGCTTTCCTGTGGGTTGCTGCGGTGGCGTTGCTGTTTCTGTTTCCGCGCGCGCTGTCTTCTCGAAAGACAATCCTTTTCATCCTCGTTGTCTCGGTATTGACACGGCTCGCAATGCTGCCGTATCCACCTTCGGATGATATCAACCGCTATTTGTGGGAGGGGCGTGTTTTGGCAGCAGGTTATAGCCCCTATGCCTATGCCCCGGATGCACCGCTGTTGTCCGGCCTTGCGAAGGATGATCCCTTTCATGCTTATGTCAATCATCCCAATATGCCGGCGGCATATCCCCCGCTCATGCTTGGGCTGTTCAGTGGCATCTCTCGCATATGGTACCATCCTTTGGCAATAAAGTGGGTTGTCATCCTCTTTGATCTTGTCGCCATTTTGTTCCTGTTTGAGCTCTTGCGGGCGCGGCATCTGCCCTTGCGTTGGGCTTTCCTCTATGCATTTAATCCGCTAGTCCTTTTTAGTTTTGCGGGGGAAGGGCATTTTGATGCTATCCAGGCGGCCTTGCTCACCGGTGCGGTTCTCTGTCATACCCGAAAGCGGTGGGTATGGGCATTCCTGATGGCAGGCCTTGCGGTTCAAGTGAAGTATGTTGCCGTGTTCGCGCTTCCGTTTCTTATCAATCGCGAGAATTGGCGCTACGCTTGGATCTCTGTTGCTGCAGCGGTTGTGCCCTATCTTCCGATTGTTTTGCTGGATCCCCGTCAACTTTTTCACTGTCTATTGGCATTTGGCTCGGAGTTTGCATTCAACGGTCCCATTCACGGTGTGCTGCGCGGTGTGTTGGGATCCATGACGGCGGCGACTGTCATCGTAAAAGTGGCGTTTTTTGGGGTTTTGAGTTTTGCCTATATCCGCCTTATGCCGCTGTGGATGCGCTGTCGCAACAAAGATCCCTTGCCGGGAATACTCTTGGCTTTTGGCGCATTGCTGCTGTTGTCGCCCACGGTGCACTACTGGTACCTAAGCTGGATTTTGCCGTTTGCCGTTGTTTTGCCCGTATGGGGCTGGTTGGTGGCAACACTCACTATCGGGGCCTATTTCACTGTGTGTCGGACGTTTGCGCTCACAGGCGCTTGGGAGATTTCGTCATTGGCCTTTGCCATTGAGTGGATACCCGTCTTGGGCCTGTTGGCGTGGGAGGGGGCGGTTGGCATTCGGCGACTCAGAAACGCATCTGCCAATACACCTGCAAAAACCCTTTCGGTGCTTGTTCCCGTCATCAACGAAGCGCAGCGCATCTCAGCGTGCTGCGAAATTTTACTGTCCAATCCTCTTGTCACTGAGGTTCTCGTTTCTGATGGAGGCTCCCGTGATGATACGCTGGCATTGGCCGAAAAGGCGGGGGCAATGGTGGTGGTTGCCGGACTTGAGCATGTTGGACGCGGCGGGCAGATCTATGCGGCTTTACAGCGAGCATCGGGGGATGTGGTTGCGATTGTCCATGCCGATACCGTTGTTCCACCAGAGTCATGGGACCGAATGCTGGCCATGTTGCAAGCGAATCCCGGCGTGGTTGGTGGCAGCCTGGGTTGCTCCTTTGATGGGGGTGATGGTGGCATTCGCATTGTTGAAGTCCTGAACGATATTAGGGCAACCTGCTTGTCGGTATCTTTTGGGGATCAGGTGCAGTTTTTCCGACGACAGGTCGTCATGGAGCACAATCTCTTTCCTGCTATTCCATTGATGGAAGATGTTGAACTTAGTCTGCGGTTGCTCATGGTGGGGCGTACGGTGCATCTGTTTGGTTTGGCTCGTGTATCTTTGCGAGGGTGGCAGAAGCACAAGGTTGTTCGTGCGGTTTTTATCATTAGACTTGTCGGAACCTATCTTTTTAGGAGATTGTGGGGCGAGGTCGATACGCACGCGATGTATGAACGCTACTATGGAAAGTCGCTGTAAAACTCTGGCAGATGTGCAGGACGAGGGCGTCCCACCTCCAAAAACAAACAGAAATGGAAGGTGGGGCGCCCTTGCCCCGCAGGTGTTTTGCAAGAGGTTCTGCGCAGGATCCTGAAAAGCGTAGTTCAACTACGAAACACGCGAAAGTAGGATGATGAACGTTTCGCAACAGGTACATCTTGTGGTGTTTATGCGCTGGCCAGAAGCGGGTAGATCTAAAACGCGGTTGATCCCCGCCTTGGGGGCCGAGGGTGCGGCGGCATTACACAAACAGATGGCGGAGCATACGGTTGCCGTTGCGCGTGAGTTCTGTCAGAAACAAGATGTTCACCTCTCTGTCTGCTTTACAGGTGCAACGACGAAATCCATGCAATCATGGTTGGGGCGGGGCATCGCATTCGAACTGCAATGCGAGGGCAATCTTGGGGAGCGCTTGCATCACGCCTGCGAGCAGCATTGTGAATCCGGCGTTTCTTTTCTTATCATCGGAACCGATTGTCCTGAGCTTAGCCCGGCAATTCTTGCTCAAGCGAATGCCGCTCTTGCATCGCACGATGTGGTGTTGGGTCCAGCGGCCGATGGCGGCTATTATCTCATTGGCCTCAAACAGCCGTGTGCGGCTCTATTCACTGGCATCGCATGGGGTGAAAGCAGAGTCTGCCACGACACCGAAGTGGCTGCGGCTGCAGAGGGATTGTGTGTGGCAAAGCTTCCTGTCCTAAGCGATGTTGATCGCCCCGAGGATTTGGAGCTGCCGGCGCTTCACTCAGCGGAGTGAGCGCAGTCCGGCTCAAGAGAGCGCAGATTATACAGGGGAAGTGGGCACTCCTTCCCGACAGTCCCTAATCGGGATTCCCAACTCCGAGGTGTAGCCCCAGATTGATCTGGGCCCGCCTGATGGGGGGGGGTACGTCATGCAATGACGCACTACAACGCGCGACACAGTTACGCACTACATCGGAGAATCGATCTACTATGGGCTCGTCAAGGGCATCAACCTTGGAAAAGCGGGATGATTCTTATAAGCGTTTTTCGCGTGGTCTGAGTGCGATGGGTGGGCCTAGGATCTCTCGCAGGACGATGGCTTTTCTTGTGGCGTTTGTCTGCTGTAATTCTGTGCGAATCAGGCGTTGAAGGCTGGTATTGGGTGTGACTACAGTCTCAAGCTCGACTGCTGGCATTATTCTGACCGTTGGGGACGGGACGGGTTGTGTGATGATGGGTGCAGGAGGCTGTTCTGGTCGCCTCTGTTTCTTGGGCTTTTGTTGGGGTTGTGGTTGCGGTGCTTGCTGGAGCATAGGTTGAAGTTCCTGGCGTTGTATAACAGGGGGTGGGATTTCCTCGGGGCGTGGTTTTCCGCCAGAGAGGGATTCAAGGAATTGGCGCAGTTCGTCATCCTTTGTTGCAGGTTGATTGCCTTCTTCCCGCATGGAGGCGTGGCCCCCCGGAGCTTGATCGGCAACCTTTCTACGACTTTTGATGACCTGGGCCACTATCGAGATGATAATGAATACCCCCCAGATGACCCCTATGTTTGCCGATACCAGCATGATGGTGTTTTATGCTCCTTAAGTGCGGCGCCCGTGTGCGCGCCGCACTTCATGATTGCGGTCAGTGAAACGGTGTGTCTATGCGCCCGTTTCGTCTTGGTTTTCATCTCCTGCGATCGTGCGGCGCATGGAGGTGTCAGAGTCGATGTTCTGGAGGCGATAGTAGTCCATCACGCCCATGGTGCCTTCGCGTAGGGCGTGCGCGAGGGCTTTGGGAACCTCGGCTTTGGCTTCAATCACCTTGGCGTTCATTTCTTGAACACGAGCGCGCATTTCCTGTTCTTGGGCAATGGCCATAGCTTTGCGACCTTCGGCCTCGGCTTGGCGCATCTTCTTGTCGGCTTCCGCCCGCTCGGTTTCGAGATTGGCACCGACGTTGGCAACATTCATCATGCCGGCGACGCTGATGTCTGCGATATCAATCGAAACAATTTCGAATCCGGTTTGTGCATCAAGCCCGCTTTCGAGCACTTTGCGGCTGATGCGATCTGGGTTCTCGAGCACATCTTTGTAGGTTGCGGATGAGCCGATTGCGCTGACGATTCCCTGTCCGACACGGGCGACGATGGTCTCTTCTCCGGCACCACCGACGAGGCGCTCAATGTTGGCGCGTACGGTGACGCGGGCTTTGACGAGGAGACGAATACCGTCTTTGGCAACGGCATCAAGCCCGTTAGGGGTGATGCTGGCGTCGGGGCAGTCAATGACCTTGGGCTGAACACTAGTGCGCACGGCGTCTTGGACATCGCGGCCTGCAAGGTCGATGGCGGCGGCACGTTCAAAGGTGAGATTGATGTTGGCTTTGTCTGCGGCAATTAACGCTTTGACAACGTTGATGACGTCGCCACCAGCCAGATAGTGTGATTCGAGGTCATTGGTGGAGAGTGCTATCCCTGCTTTTACGAGGCTGATGCGGGCATCCACAATCAGGGTTGGCGAAACTTTACGAATGCTCATTCCGATGAGCGATAGGAGATTAACATGGGCTCCGGATACCCATGCTCTCACCCACACGCCAATAAAACGTGCGATGACCGCAAGAAGTGCGAAGGCGACGACGATTACAAAAATAGCGATAATGGCGGTTGCTGGCATAACGGTATCCTCTTTACTGTTGTTTTATGTTGCTTTGTTTGTTGCTTTGTTCGACGACAATTCGATTGCCTTCAATTTCAATTACACGAATGGGGCTTCCGACATCAATCATTTCTCCTTGCGTTATGACATCATAGCGGTGTCCATTGATTTCGGCAAATCCTCCGGGGTGCAGACTGGATGTGGTGATGCCTTCCGTGCCGAGTAGCGCTTTGAGGCCATCTTCGGTCCCCTTTGCACGGTGCAGGTCACTGGCAATCATCATCTGCTTGCCAACCCATGTTTTTGGAAAGAACTTGATCCACAGTGCGATGACAACCCCGATCATGATGATGATGCCAATGGAAATGTAGATGGCCACAGCTTCTGAGAATATTTTAAATGCTACAATGCTGGAGGCGAATAGGGCAAGCCCTCCAATGACGCCAAGAATACCGCCGGGAATAAAGATTTCTGCTCCAATAAGCATGAGGCCGCCAACAACAAGAATAAAGAAGAGCTCTGTCATGCAGATGTGCCTGTGTTTTCTGTGTTTTCTGTTTTGTCTGTTGACTGCGACGTACGATCTACATCTACCACTATACGGTTTCCGTGCGTTTCAGCAACTACAATAGGAACTCCTGTGTCGATAAATGCACCATGCGCAACGACATTGAGACGTTTGCCATTAAAGGTGCCGAAACCAGAGGGGTGCAGAGGCGTTGCAGCAATGCCTTTGGTGCCGAGTAAGCTGTCGGTGGGTGCGGAGGCAAAGACCCCGTGTTCATGATCCAATGCTGTAGTGAGTATAAGCTGATGGTAGGCAGCAGTCTTGGATAGAATATGTGCGACAATGAGTCCAAGTGCGAGGGAAACGGCGATTGCGAGACCAAGGGTGGTTGCGGCTCCATCCAGCTGAATAACGGGTGGCTTGAACCAATCCGTTCCGGGGTAGTGCTCGACCATGGCCATGAAAATGGCCAGCAGCATGAAGGAGAGTCCCGAGAGCCCGGCAATGCCAAATCCGGGGATGACAAGAATTTCAAGTGCCAATAGAACCGTGCCGATGATGAAGAGAATCACCTCTATGCCACCGGCTAGCCCGGCAATATTATGGCCCCAAAAGAAGATGGCGAGCAGAACGATTCCTGTGATTCCGGGGACACCAAATCCGGGCGTTTTGAATTCAATGTAGATGCCGAGCAAGCCTCCTGCCAGAAAGAGGAAGGAAAAGACTTCAATGAAGCGGGCGATACGCTCCGGTGTCGTGATCTCGATGCGCCGTATGGTTGTGTTATCAAGCCCGACCTGGTGTAAGAGTGAGGCGAGCGTATCTGCGGTTCCTTCTGAAAGTAAAGGGGATGCTCCAGACTCCCGGTTGACAATGCGAGCGGCATCCTGGTCGGTCAGCGTCAGAAGTTGCCCTTCTTTGCAGATCATGTCGCCATCAAGAGTGTACTCCATGTCGCGGCGAATCATGGATTCGATAAGCTTTGGATCGTGTCCGTTTCGCTCCGATGCGGAGCGGACAAGAGCCACAAGAGAAGATACATGTTTTTCTTTAAGGTCCCCCTCCTCCATATCACCTGTTGCAGTGACGATGGCGCTGGCTCCGATGCGGCTACCGGGAGCCATGTAAATATGTTTGGTTGCGATTGCTATCATGGAACCTGCGGAGAGTGCATCCTTGTTAATAAAGGTATAGGTATCGATAGTGTCGGGCAGGTCGATCATGGTGCGGATGATCTCTTCGGTGACATCGACGCGGCCGCCGGGGGTATCCATATCGAAGATGATGGCTTTCGCGTTAGTGTCAAGCGCTTCGTTCACCCCGCGTCGAATTACGTAAAGCAGACCGCGCCCGATCATGCCTTGGATGGGAATCACGATTGTTGTGGCGGTGTTGGTTTCGATGGCTAGCGTGGGTGAGGGGCTCCAGAGAAAGCCAAACACGATTAGTAAAGTATATAGATATCGCTTCATGGGTTGAAGATTGCATAATTTAGATTGAGAATGCTAGCCTGATCTTCGTTCCTGCCGCACGATGCGGCAGAGGGACAACGCGCTCCCGGAATACCGGGAAGCACGTCCTACAAAGCGGCTATGCTGCTAATGCAAGGGATCAAGAGATGGAACTGAATGGCAAATGCGTATTGGTAACGGGGGGGGCGGTGAGAATTGGCCGTGCAATATGCGAGGCATTGGCTGCCCGGGGCTGCACAGTTGTTGTTCACTATCGCACATCGGAGCATGAGGCTTTTGCTCTGGTTGATTCCTTTCGTGTGTCTGGGGTAGAGGCATTTGCCGTACAGGCTGCATTGGGCGATGCCGCAAGCTGCACAGCGCTTATGGATGCGTGTGTTGCATTGGTTGGCGGAGTTGACTTTCTGGTAAATAATGCGTCGGTGTTTCATCGGGATTCACTCTTGGAGACCACTGAGGCCAAACTGCTCTTGGAATTGCAGGTGAATGCGTTTGTCCCTCTGTTTCTCACGCAGGCCCTGGCCCGTGTCGTATCGAGCGGAAAAATTGTGAATTTATTGGATCGTCGCGTGGAGGGGTTGGAGTGTGGTGCATTGCCATATATGCTTTCCAAAAAGATGCTGGCGGATTTCACGCAGCTGGCCGCACTTGAACTGGCCCCAGAGTTTACGGTCAATGCCGTTGCGCCGGGCCCCGTCTTGCCGCCTCCCGGAGAGGGGCCGGCGCGCACTCGGGACCTTGCGGGTGCTACGCCGCTTGGCGTGGGTCTGACGCCAGATGCTGTGGCTCAGGCTGTTGTCTATCTTTTGGAGGCTGATGCTGTTACAGGGCAAACCCTCTTTGTGGATGGGGGACAGCGTTTGGGAAAGACTGAGGGATGAAACCTGAAAGCTGAAGGGCTTGTCGACTGCTGGTTGATAGGCTCTGCTATAATGGAATCAAAAAATAGACAAAAGGCGCGAAAGCTATATGGATCGAATTTATATACGGGATTTGATGGTGCAGTGTATTGTTGGGATCAATCCGCATGAACGGGTTGAGGAGCAGGATGTTTGCATCAACATTACGATGGGATGTGATTATTCGGTGGCATGCCTTTCCGATCAGATTGAAGATACTGTGAATTATAAGACGCTGAAGGATGAGCTGGTTGCGTTTGTCCGTGAAAGTAAGTTCTTTCTGATTGAGAAGCTTACTGAAGAGATTGCATCGCGTTGTCTGGCCTGTGATCATCGTGTATCGCATGTTGTGGTCTGTGTGGATAAACCGGGGGCACTGACTGGCGCGCGTAGCGTTGCGGTCGAGATAGAGCGCAGCCGTGCTTGAGTGTTCTCAATATCATTTTGTAGGTGTTGCGGGCGTCGGTATGAGTGCCGTTGCGCAAGCCGTCTGTTTTCAGGGCGTGCGTGTGACGGGATCGGATCGTTTTCAGGATCAAGGTGATCCTCTGCCCATTCTGAAGCAGCTCGAGGTCGCTGGCATTGATCTGTTCCCGCAGGATGGTTCAGGGGTCGAGGCGGGGGCTGGTGCCGTCGTTATCAGTACGGCGATTGAAGCTGATAATCCTGATGTACTTGCGGCGGAAAGGTTAGGCTTGCCCGTGCTTCATCGTTCCGAAGTGCTCGCGCAGCTTGTGCACGGAAAAACCTGCGTGGCGGTTGCCGGTACGTCAGGAAAGAGCACCGTGACGGGAATGGTCGGGTGGATTCTTGAGCAAGCTGGTCACAACCCCTCGGTTGTGAATGGAGCCGCGCTCACGAATTGGCGCGCTGACGACAGGGTGGGGAATACGCGGAAAGGGAGCGATGATCTGTGGGTGATCGAGGCCGACGAGAGTGATCGTTCGCTGCTGAACTATCAACCGGAGTTTGCCGTTATCACCAACATGTCGGCGGATCACTTCGAGCTGACTGAAACGATTGAGCTGTTTGAGCAGTTTCGGAATCAGGTTCAGGGGCAGTGCATTGGTGCGCTTGATTCAGCGCACTATTGGGAAAGCGTTGAGCCCTCGGTGACGGCATCCTCCAGCCATTTTGTCTGTGAAGGTGTCGTCTTTGATCTGCCCTTGCCGGGGAGACATAATGTTGAGGATGCATTGCATGCGGCGATGTTGTGTCGCTGTCTCGGAGTCTCGCTTGAGACCAGCGCCGAGGCGCTGCGCACGTTCAAGGGTATTCATCGTCGGCTCGAAGTTGTGGGGCAGACTGGCGGCATTACGGTGTTGGATGACTACGGTCACAATCCAGCCAAGATCGCAGCCGCCTGGAATGCAGTGGTGCCCTTTGCTCGCCGCGGAATTGTGATCTGGCGTCCGCATGGGTTTGGCCCTCTGCGCGTTTTGCTGGATGAGTTGACAGACACCTTCGCCGCGCTTTGTGGCCCGGATGATCGGCTGTTGCTGCTCCCTATATTTGATGCCGGTGGTACCGCGGATCGTAGTATCAACGCAAACGTGTTGGCGGACCGCCTTGTGGCGCAGGGCATTCATGCTTCCTGTGTGGCCTCGCACGATGAAGCGCTTTCGGTGGCGACTGCTGAAGCCAAGCTAGGCGATGCCATCATTGTTATGGGCGCGCGCGATCCAAACCTTCCAGAGCTGGCGCGGCGGATTGTGGTTGGCTTATCTGTTTAGGGGGGGGTAGTGTTCGCCTCAGAGAGGCGCACGGAATTTAGCGGGAACAGATACGGCATTAAGAGGACGTGCAGGCATCAAGCAGTGTCTGAACCTTCCATTCCGTGTCACCTTGATAGCTTTCATCCACCGGAGCCACCACAGATGCTGACTCTGGAGATAGGTCTCCCAGCAGTTCGAAAAAGCCGCGTGAATGTTTTGGGGCCTTGGAGGCTTTGAATTCAAAAACTTTGCGTGAGCGACCGCGCTCAAGAATAAGGTCAATCTCCGCACCATTTGAGGTTCTCTTCACAAGGAGGCAATAGGCGTATCATGAAAATCTGCTCTAAAAGGGCCAGATACTTCTTCAATGTCTGCACCGAAAGATCAGCGGCTCTCGCCAGTTTTTTATAATTCACGGTCTGGCCATGGTAGTGTGCAAGCAGTCGCCAGAGCCGATGCATCACTGGCATTGGAATAAAAAATCCCATAGCTGGGATGTCTCGCTCAAGGAAGATCTGCGTGAAGTCACGCCGCCAATCCAAACTGTCCACATCATCAGTACTGAGCAGACTTTAGGGAAACTCTCCGCGGTTCCATAGCTGAGCTAAAGAGCACTTCACTGATACCTCTGGCCACTGAAAAGGAGTCAGTTCAATAAAGGAGATTCTGCCGGCGAGACTTTCATTTGATTGTCTGATGAGATCCCTTGATGCCGATCCCAGAATCAAAAAGCGTCCAGGGCGACGGTCGCGATCTACTTCGGAGCGCAATATACTGAAGAATTCGGGAATGCGTTGGATTTCACCCAAACAGACAAGTTGCAAGTGATGTTCATCGAAAAACAGCTCAGGCTCTGAAAGTTTTGCGAGATCACCTCTTGCCTGAAGATCTAGATAAATTGACTCATTTCTCTGTAGGTGTTGTTTGGCTAGGGTTGATTTTCCGCACTGTCGTGGCCCCAGTATGGCAACCCCTGGTGATTGGGCTAGGTTCTTTGCTACCAGACTGTCTGCTGATCTTTCGATGTAACCATGCATATGCAAAACTCCTGTTTCCGATATACATGGATATATAGAATTATTGGTGTTCGGAAGTAAGGATGAAAAATACTACGAATATGAGAGCAACTGTTCACCAAAACCAAACTGAAAATAGTATTAGCCCTGTATGTTTGGCAAGGCAATGGGTTTGCCTGTCCTGAGCGTGTGGACTCCGTAGACAACTCCTCCTACCAGGCTCCAGAAAAGGGTGGTGGCGTAGAGCAGTAGTGAGAGGGGGATGGCGCGGGTGGCTGGGACGTTGAACTCGGGAACGCCGAGGAGAAACTGAGTGGCGTACTCGCGGGTACCAAGACCTCCGGGGGTGGCGGGAATGGCTGCAATTCCATTTACGATTGGAAATACGGTCAGGTAGTTTCCAAATTCGGCGGCGAGATGGATTGGAGTTCGGAGTTCTGTAGTCAGGGGACTGAGGTAGGGAGGTGATTGCACGGTGCGGATATTCAGACCGAGCCCGAGCAGGAGTGCGGCGACGATGATTGCAATGTGACTTACCATCGATAGAATAAGGACCTTTATGAGTAGACCGCGATGCGTGAGGCAGGTGTGAAACGCATCGTAGACGCGCCGGATCGTCTTTCCGAGAGCGGTGTTCTGTTCCAGTCGCCGAAAGAAAGCCCAATGTTCGAAAACATTCTGTCGGAATACGACGATGAGCCCCACTGTTGTTGTGAGTAGACAGGCTATCATAAAAGCCATGACTGCGCGCGTTTCTGGATAGCGCAGAAAAAAGCGGAAGCGGATGGCGAGAATGACTCCGATGAGTGTAACGAGTGCTAGCAATCCCATGAGGCGGTCGATAAAGACGGTCGTGACGGCTTCCGTGCGCTTGTGCGGAAACGCTTTTGCAACAAAAAACACCTTTACCAAGTCTCCACCGATTGAACCGAACATAAAGGCATTGAAGAATTGTCCTATGAAGTAGAGTTCTAGGGTTCGCCAGAATGGCAGGTGCATGTCGTGAGCCGCTAGAATTATACGCCACCGCCATGTACAGAGGAGGATGCATCCGAGGAAGGGTAGGATGGCACCAACCCAATAGGGCCAATGTGTTGCAATTGCCTGTAATGCGCTGAATAGATCGTCTTTATTCTCCATGCGAAGATAGAGAAACACAATCAAGCCGATTCCTAGGGCGAGTTGCAGGATAGAAACCAGCCGATTTTTCATAAGGTTAGGCCTGTTCTAGGATATCGGATAGTGTTTTTTCGAATTGAATTTCGGGTTGCCAGCCGGTAGTTTCGAACATACGTATTGAGGTGAGAAGTGGTGTTCGGTCAGTGGGGCGATAGCGTTCTGGATCTGTTTCGATGGTAGGAGATATGCCAGCCGCCTTGCAGAGCGCATTGAGGATCCAGCGGATGGAAACGCGTTTTGTCGCTGCCACATTATAGGCCAGTCCCCGTTCGCCCCGCTCAATCAATAGTCGATAGGCGCGGACGACATCCCGGACATCCATAAAGGTTCGCTCGCTATCAAGATTGCCGACGCGCACGGAGGCGGGTTGTTCTCCCCGAGAGATGGCCTTGATCTGGTGCGCAAATGCGGGAACGACAAAATCGGTAGACTGTCCAGGTCCGGTGTGGTTGGCAACACGGGCCGTCATGGTGTGCATCTGATAATCGCGAGCATACGCTAGCGTCATCATGTCCGCCGCTGCTTTAGACACCGCATAGATGTCAATGGGGCTCAAGGGCGCATCTTCAGTAATGGGCTTTTCAGTCTCCGAATTCCCGTATACGTATGAGGTTGATGCCAAGAGCATCCGTGTCTTCGGGGCATTGGTTCGAAGCGCTTCAAGAATGTGAGCCGTTCCGAGAATGTTTGTGTTGAGCATCAGTTCCGGGTTTGTCCGTCCGATGGGGGGGGATGCAATACCACCTAGGTGAATGCACGCTTCGGGTTGAAGTGACGAGACGGCATCGTGGACGCTTTGGGCGCTGGTTAGGTCGGAGCAAAGCGCGTCTTTGAGAACACTTGGGCAGTTGTTGAGGGCCAGATCAATGCCTATGACATCATGGCCAGCTGCATTCAATTCGTCTGCCAGAAAGTGTCCGACAAAGCCAGCGACGCCTGTGACTAAGATTCGCATAAATCACTCCATATCGACTGCAGATGCTTGAGTCCGTCTATAACATGTTCCCTAGGGGTCCCGGGACATGGCTCAAGGACCCAAAGTTTGGCATGTTTTGCCACATTTCTGAAGTCCGAAAAGTTTATATTACCGCGGGGTGGCATCAGGTGGTCATTTGCCGGGGGCAGTACATCGTGAATATGCATACCTGCGAGATAGGGCGCGAGTTTGTTGACCCACCGGAGGTGGCTGATGAGCCCTAAATTTTGGCGAACCTGACCGTGTCCCATATCATGCCAATAGCGGATCCATGGTGAATCGAACTTCGTTAGAGTGGCCTCCATCTCATTTTCTGTAGGAATGGATTCCCAAGAGGGGAGATTTTCGATAGCCAATGGAACTCCAGCATCTTCCAGAAAGGGTAAGAGGTCTTCAAGCGATCGGTAAAGTTGATCCAGATGCTGAGGTGCTTTTTTGCTGCGTTCCATAAGCAGCTTCAGTTTGATTTTTTCGTATTTGGCGTCGTGTTGTTTTCCCGCTTCGGCAAGCGCGATCAATTTGCGGGTCCGGTGACGAGTGTGGACATTTCCGACGTGTGCGACGACGGCTTTAGCTCCGACCTGTGCGGCGAATGCAATGGTGTAGCTGGTATGGCGAACGGCACTTTCCCGCTCCCGTTCGTCAAGGCTGCTCAGCGAAAACAGTTCCGGATGTCCCTGAGGGGCTCCGACTGGGATTGGGCAGTAGTTGTGGACACTGGAACAGGAAATCTGTTTGGTATTAAGACATGATCTTACTCCAGTAACGAGGTCCTGTCTCAGGTCGTACCCAAGTTCAATGCTAGAGATTCCTAGTGCCAGAATTTCATCGACAAGGGCCTCGCCACTTTTGTGGCGGTACGTGTTCCATCGCGTTGATAGCGAAAATTCCATAGAAATGACAAAGCTCCCGCGCATGGCGAGGGAGCTTCGGTTATGTCGGATTGATGTTACTATTTATCGGAAAGAGCCCGGGATCGTGCACGAGCGGCTTTGCGGCGGCGTTGCTCACTTGGCTTCTCATAGTAGCGGTCGGCGCGAAGCTGCTTCATCATGCCTTCCTTATCCAGGATTTTCTTCAGTCGGCGAAGCGCCCGCTCTACGGGTTCGCCCTTCTTCAGTCTTACTTGAATCATTGTAACTATCACCATCCCTTCGAGACCCGGGCAGTGCCGTGCACCTGTTACCCTTCGGTCTAGTTGTGGTTCGGAACACTAGGAAACGAGGAAGGGAGTGTCAACTCCTTAACATCGCAGAAAGCTCCAATTGCTTTCTTGTAGTTGTCGGCGTATACATATATCTGTGATTATGAAAATTATAACTTGCCGTTTTTGGTTGGTTCTCAGTTTTGCCGTTGTGATGGTGGGTTGCGACCGCACGGCACGAATGGATGAGCGTGAGCGGAATTACCGTATTGTGACCAAGGCCTATGAAATGTCGAATCAAGGTGACAATGATTCCGCCATTGCGTTGTTTGAAAAGGCGTTAGAATCATACCCCAACTTGGCGCGTCCTCATTTGGATCTGGCGTTGTTATTGCAGGATCAAAAGCAGGACTATGTCCGTGCGATTTATCATTATTCGCGCTATCTTGAGCTTCGACCGGGCACCGAAAAGGGCGTGATGATTAAAGATCGTATCCGGCAGGCAGAACGGGAATTTGTGGGGCTACATACGGTGTCCGGAGCCGCTGCGGGTGTGTCGGTGAGTGATCTGACATCTGAGAACAGCGCCCTCAAAGAGAAGAATGCATCTCTAGTTAGCCGTATTGAAGCATTAGAAAAAGACTTGAATGACCTTCGTGAGTTGGAAAGGCAACGGTATAAAGCAGAAGTTGTCGGTGCGGATGGCGTTTCGGTATCGTCAGACGTCTTGCCGTCTCCCCAAAAACCGGACGTTGTCCCAGATGATGTTAGGTCTCCCGTGAGAGCAGCCGTTGTCAGTCCCCCCGCGACAGTGCGTCAACCGCTTTCGGGGAGCATTTCTGATCCGTCTGAGAGACCGCTTGTAACAAATCGAAAAAGCGCTCCCGTTCGGGCTGCGAACCCCAGAGACGCGGTGGTCCCTGCCGAGGATGAGAGTCTGGTGCGAACGTATACTGTGCGTCTTGGTGACTCTCTGTCTAAAATTGCCTATAAGGTTTATGGGGATGCCACGCAATGGCGGAGAATCCAAAATGCCAATCGTGAAACGATGGGAGATTCTGTGAATGTAAAAGTGGGTCAGCTATTGGTGATTCCGTAGTGGTTTGCGTGTTGGATGCTGATGTGGGTATGAAACGTTTGGTCCTATGAGAACGATAGCCCTTTTGCGGGGGAGGGGAGTGAGTAATGAGTACTGATTTTTTTGATGATGATTTGTCCCGTACTGTGGAATCTGGTGAGCAGGCCCTGGCGGAGACCTCTGTGACGCGCATGGCGCGACAGAAGGAGCAGCTCACGCATCAGGTTGCTGATACGGCTGAAGAGATTGAACGTCTGCGGATGCGACAAGATGAGCTTGAGCATGAAAAGACGTCTCTTGAGGAGCTCAATCGCAAGCAGGATGAGTACGAGCGCAGCAAGAAGAACATTATTGAGAATCTCTCTCGTAATATCATTCTTATGGAAAAGGATGAAGTGCTTGCCACTCGGATGGTGGAGTTGCTTTCTGCATCCCGTGCCCGTTTTAAAGATATGCTGGCCGAGATTCGAGATATTAAAGAGGAGCGTTGGGGCAACGGTGATTTTGAGGAAGAGTTGGATAAAGCCTTGGCCCTCATCGAGAATGCTCGGATGGAGTATAGCAAGGCGATTGCCAAGGTGGATGCCGAAAGCTGGCAAAAGGGGGGTGGGGGGCAGGCTCAACTTTCCACGTTGGAAGAGGCGGGGCGTAATGCTCTGGTGAATAAGGGTTTCTTCTTCTGGCTGAAGGTAGGAATCGCCGTTTCGCTTCCAGTCATCGTGGTTCTGATGCTACTGCTTGCTGGTTATTTGTGGAGTATGGGTGTCTTTGGATAGCAAGGGATATGGCTGTAAATATTAGAATGTGGTGGCGCAATCGTCGTCAGTCGATGCCCTTGATTCAACGGGATATCTCTCGATTTTCCTCGATTCGAGATGTTTCGCGGGCGAATATTCTCGCGGACTCCAAACAGCGTCGAGGCCGCTTTGCTCAAAGTGACCAGGTTGCAACGTGTCTGTTGCGCAGAAACTATGCTTCGGCATTGCCTGTTCGTCGTGAGATGCGAGTGGCGCGAAACCGGCGTCGCCTGAGGCTTCTGTTTGTTGCCGTTTGCACCTGGTGGGTTGTCGGGCGCCTGTTGATGGTGCTCTAAGCCTGTACGTTGTCAGACCGCGTGCCAGTTTTAAGTGTCGGTGTAGCCATTCTGCTCCTTTGTCTTTGCCATAATCTTTGTCTTAATCGTGATGCAGATAAGACGAGGAATTTGTGTGCGGCTATAGATTTACTGAAACCGCTCTAGCGTTGACGGTGCCTATTATTCGGTCTCAGCTTTTGTTTCGGTGATTTCTGGTATTGAGGGGGGTGTTTCTATATCTGATTCCGCATTCTCAAGTGACGACCCTTCTGCCAGAGGTATGTTTGGAATTACAACATCATGACCCAGTGCCCGACGAATGGCTTCGCCGAGCTCCTGTCTTGCGATGGGTTTGATGAGAAATTCGTTAATGCCGAGTTCTTCAACCTTCTCTGTGGTGAGTTTGCCGCTGAAACCGGAGCAGATGACGACGGGTAGGTCTGGGCGAATTTCGCGGAGGCGTATGGCAAGTTCGGATCCTGTCAGATTTGGCATTACCTGATCGGTTACCAGAATGTCGAAGCTTTTCGGATTTTCTTGAAAGATCTCAACAGCCTTGGCGCTACTTGAGGTTACAACAGGGTCATAGCCCAATGAGGTGAGCATATGGGTTGCCATCTTGACGATTCCCTGTTCATCGTCGACAAATAGAATGCGTTCATTTCCTGAGGGTGGGGCCTCCCACACCGTTGCTTCTTCAACGGGGAGTGCATCTGCCAACGGAAGCGCAACGTGGAAGGTGGATCCTACACCTTCCTTTGTGTCGAGGGCAATGTCGCCACCGAGACCACTGACAATTTCGTGTACCACCGAGAGCCCCATGCCGGTGCCTTCGCCGCTGGGCTTGGTAGAGAAGAAGGGGTCGAAGATCCGTTCGCGTACTTCGTCTGGGATACCGCCTCCAGTATCTTTAACAGAGAGCCGTAGATAACTCCCCTTTTTGAGTCGCGGGAACTCCTGGCGATGTCTCCAGCCCATGTTGAATTGCGTCAGACGTATATCGAGCTCGCCGCCAGTCTTTTTCATGGCGTATGCGGCATTGGTACAGAAGTTTGTCAGGACTTGATGGATTTGGGTTGGGTTTGCGAGCACTAGGTCTTCTTTTACACTAGTGGTGTGTTTCACGGATATATTCTCTGAAAGGCCAGCTGCTTGCTGTTTTGCAACCTCTTTGATAATGGAATTGAGGTGAATGAGGGGCTGGACATCCTCGGTCTGTCGACTGAAAACAAGGATTTGGTGGACGAGTTCTTTTGCCCGCATGGTTGCGTTTTGGATTTCTTTCATGAATTCATGCATACGCTCGCCGGGGGGCGTGAGTTCCATGCCAATGTCTGAATACCCCAGAATGGGCGTCAGAATATTATTAAAATCGTGGGCGATGCCACACGCCATTGTGCCGATCACTTCCATTTTCTGAGCCTGACGAAGCTGTGCTTCACGGAGTTGAAGTGCTGCTTCTGCTTCCCGGCACTCGGTGATGTCCTGAACTTGTATGAGGTAGCCAAGGGGGTTGTGCTCGTGGTCGCGGCCTAAGTTGTTAAACAGGATATCGAAAAATGCTTTTCCACGTCTGCTGCTAACGAGGGAGCGTGAGTCAAGTAATTCGTCAAAATCAAAAACGACTTCGCATCTAACGGTTTGGCCGCGATTGATGCCATCTTTGACAGAGGCGGGTAGGAACGGATTTTCAAACACGTCCAGCTTTCCAAACTCATTGCGATCTGGAGCTCCGAAGATGCGAAGGCAGGCTAGATTGGCGTCGATGAGTGTACGCTGTGCTGTGTACGAGGCCGTCCCGATGGGAGAGAATGCAAAGAAGTCCTTAAACCGTTGTTCGGTTGCTCGCAGTTCAAGGGCCGCTTTATTGCGTTCGGAGAGGTCGCGAATGGTGTATAGAATCATCCGCTCGGTGTCTTCGCCAAAACGGTGTGCCGTGATCTCAACTGGAATGCGTCGCCCCGATTGGGTTACAAGACTGCTGTCACGGACAACGGTTTCCCCAGCCATAACGTGTTTGATTAGATTCTGTATATCACGAGACACAAAGACGCCTTCGCTCGCCAGTATTTCTGTATTTGAGAGCGTGAGGAGTTCGACATTCGTGTGCTGATGTTGATGCACCAGGGGTTCCTGCACGGTCTCAATTTCCAGAGGCGTCATTTCGATCAATTTTTCGCGGCGGTATTCAAGCGTTTCGCAAGTGGAGTCGTTGACGGCGAGAATCTGCAAAGGAGTTTCGTCTTCGGCAATGCTGTATACAAGCGCCATATCACGAGCGCTATCGAAGAGTTTGCTGAACCAAGACGCTCTTTCTCTTGCGGCGTCGCGATCGTTTTTTACTTCCACGACGGCGCGCTTGAGTCTGTCGACGGTTCGCTTGAGTCTGTCGCGTTCGCCTGCGATCGCAGCTAACTCAACGCGTCTCTTCTTTCCCTCTCTCCACGACCAGAATGCGGTCACAATTAGAGTGACGGTCATTATGCAAAGGATTGTTGACTGAAGAGTACTCATACAAAACACCTCAAGTTAGAACGTTGATTATCTGCGGGAATGGGCTGAAAATCAAGCACCCAACGTTGCCATGAACGTGTAGAGTCGGTTAACGGTATTTTGGAAGGCTGGGATGCTATAGCATTCGCGGGCGAGTTGTTTGGCTTGCTGCCCGAGGGTGGCGCGTAGAGTGTCGTCTTGTAGGAGTTTTAGCATACCATCAGCCATAGCCTCTTTTGTTGGAGATGCAAGTGCGGCCACATGGGGCGTCAACACCTGAGTGTGGGTTGGAAGGTTGGTTGCAAGTATGGCGCGTTCGGCATCGAGATAGGAGTATATCTTCATGGGGGTGTTGTTGCCTTGCGTTCGGGGCGAGACAAGGATGTCGGCATCATGGAAAAGGTCTGCCATGTGACTTATGGGTCGTGGACCGAGAAAGTGAATTTTTTTGGGGATGCCGAGGGTTGCTGCTTTTGTGGTGTAGGTTTGAATATCATCGATGCGCCCCCCTGCGATGACCAGGTGGGCCTCGGGTGCACTGTTGGCGGCAAGTGCAAAGCTGCTGAGCAGGAGGTCAATGCCTTGGTAGGATTCCAGATTCCCCAGGTAGAGCAGAGTGGGGCCATTGAGGTTGAGAGCCTTGCGGAATCCTTGCTTGGGATTGGGCTGGTAGTTTTCGGGCAGAAGTGAAACGTCATGCAGAACTTCAACGTGACGTGCCCCTAGAGAGCGAGCTGTGTCGGCGAGTGCATCGCACATGGGTACCACCGCTGCAGCGTGGTGGATGGCAGCGGCTTCGATTTTGCGCATGAGGGGTAAAAGCGGTTTGGCGAGGGAAATTTTATCGACAATCTGTTGCGGCATGGATGAGTCCATGTCGAAGATGTAAGGGATGGCATGGCGTTTGCCTATGGCTTGAGCCATGAAAACGGATTCTTCAACGGCGTGGATACAGTCGTAGGTGTTGCTGGCGACCATAGCGGCGGCTTTGGGATACATGGCTGCGTCGCAGATGAGCTTCTTGATGCTGAATCCTGGTCGAATGCCATGGACAAATCGTGGAGGGGGGATGCGGTGAATGGTGACGTTGTCTGCGAAGGCACGATCCTCACCTTCGTGATATGTGAGGATGTCGACAACATCGCCACGTTGGGCGAGAGCCGTAGCCAGCATCCCCACAGCAATGGGTGTGCCGCGCTCCTGAAAGAAGGGGTGGGGTGCCAGAAGTAGAATACGCATAATTTACTACCGTTCGGCCGTTCCAAAAAATTTGCGGAGTTTGCCGTATCCGGCAAATTGGTCAATCAGGAATGTTTTTGCGTACTGAAGGGGTACTCCTGCTATGGTGTCACGGGTTAGACGATCGCAGTGCGCACAGGTAGCGGGGAGGGTGTTCCCCTCGCTGAACCCACGCCGTAGCTTGCAGTAGGCATCATTGTTCCAAATTTCTCGCAGGGAGGTGTTGCGCACGTTCCCCATTACCATTTCTCCCATGAAGTCCTGAGGGCAGGGGGTGACGGTGCCGTCGGCGCAGATAACCATGGCGTACCAGGGAAACGTGCAGCAGGTGTTTTGTGCGGGAGTTGTGTTCTCGCTTTTTTCGAGTTGGACTTCGGTGCCTGCCCAATCGTATTCGTCTTTTTCAATTACTTCGTCAACGCCGGCATCGCGTAGCAACTTCGTCATGTCCGCAACGACTTGGGGGTCGTCTGCGAGGTTGGGATTTTTAAATTTAATCCGCTCGACAACGATGTAGGGGTGTTTGAGCTTTTTCAGGCGCTTCTGTTTTGCCAGAAAAAGAATGTTTTCGAGGGTTTTTTCAAAAGAAGCGCCTTGGCGGATGCGTTCGTACGGTTCCTTTGAAAAACCGTCGAATGAGAATGAGATCATGCTGGGAGCTGCCTCAAGGAGTTTGGTGGCGCGCGCGGGTGTCAGCATGGTTCCGTTTGTGTGAAACCGGGTTCTGAGTCCGGCCTCTTCGGCGTAGCGAATCATGCTGAAGAGTTGAGGGTTGATTAACGGCTCGCCGCGGTGATGGAGGTAGATGTCCTGAGCAAAGCCGCTGGCTTCATCGACAATTTTCTCAAAAAGCTCTAAATCCATAACGGAGACTTGATCATCCGGAAGATCTTTGTTGGGGCACATGATACATTCAAGATTGCACATAGTGGATGTCTCGACCCAGAGGCGAAGGGGCATTGCCTTCACGACCTCGCGCTTTTGTTTGTATGCGAGAAGGGCTTTGGAAAGCCGAAAGATGGCGGGCGTCTTCATGAGTACGGATTCCTTGCTGAATATTGAATTGTATGAGCGTAGTCGATGCGTCTGGCTGATGCAAGTGCGATGCATATGGTGGAGGGGAAATGTGCAGGTGTGTGCGTTTTTCGTAAAGCGTTGCGAAACAAACACCTGTCGCATCTCAAAAACACGACAGTCGTATCGCTGTAATCGTCCACCGGTTCTGGTGTTTTTGCATTGTGCCAACTGTGAACGCGACGGGCGTTGACAGTGCAGCCGCATCACGTAATGGGTTGACAATGAATGTGTTGAGAATTAGAACCGCACTCCCGTGGGGGAATGTGTCTTCCGTTTGCTAGTCGACGTCCTTTTCATAGCGCGTATCCCCGAGTTCGTTCTGAAGGCTGTGCAGTTTGTCTTTGAGCTCTTCGACTACGCCCGAGTAGGCGGGGTCGTTGACGACGTTATTGAGTTCCCGAGGATCCTTTTCCAGGTCAAATAGCTCCCATTCGGGTTCGAAATCAAGGGGCATGATGTTGCCGTGACCGCCGTAGCATCCTTCCATCGCACCGAGCTGATCGCAACCATCATAATAGTAGTAAATCAGTTTGTGTTTTTGCGTGCGAATACCGTAGTGGGCGGAGACATTGTGATGGGCGGCATTCATCCAGTAGCGATAGTAGATGCCTTCACGCCAGTTGGGTGGTGTGCTGCCCTGAAGCAGGGGGAGGAAACTGCATCCCTGGAATTCTGGCGGCACTGGAATGCCTGCCAAGTCAAGGAAGAGGGCGGGAAAGTCGACGTTGAGCACGAGATCGTCGTTGGTGGATTCGGGTTTGACTTCGGGGGGGTAGCGCAGCACGAATGGCATTTTGAGTGACTCTTCATACATGAACCTCTTGTCATACCAGCCGTGATCGCCCAGGAAGAAGCCTTGGTCCGAGGTGTAGATGACTAGCGTATTATCTGCCAGCCCCTTTTCGTCGAGATAGTCCAGAACGCGCCCCACGTTGTCATCCACGCTCTGCACGACGCGTAGGTACTTCTTGATGTAACGTTGGTAGGCCCAGCTACGCAGTTCTGCTTCGGGCATATCGTCTGGGATCTCGGCGTCCAAGTCTGTGGCACTCATGTGTACACCGACGCGCATGGCCGCGGCTTCGGCTGCTTTGGCCCGGTTTGCGTAATCGTCTTGGAGTGTATCGGGTTCGGGAACATCCTCATTGAGGAACATGCCCGCATGTTTTTCGTCCGAGTACCACGGGCGGTGAGACGCTTTGTGATGGCAGAGCAGGCAGAATGGTTTCTCGGGATCACGCTTCTCTAGCCAATCCAGGCTCATGTCGGTGATGATGTCAGTAACATATCCGGGGACGGTACGCTTCTCGCCACCGCCTTCGCCTTTGAATATGAAGGTTGGGTTATGGTAGAAGCCCTGTCCGGGCACGACGGCCCAGTCATCGAATCCGGTGGGGCAGTGTTTTTCGCCTTGGCCAAGATGCCACTTTCCGAAAATGGCCGTTTGGTATCCCGCGCCCTGTAGGAGTTTCGGGAATGTCTGTAGCCTGTTGTCCATCATCGTCGAGAGCGTCGTGACGCCATTGATATGGTTGTACGTGCCCGAGAGAATAACCGCGCGGCTGGGGGTGCAGATGGAGTTGGTGCAGAAGCAACTATCGAAGCGCATCCCTTCATTGGCAATTCGGTCCAGGTTGGGGGTCTGATTGATTCGGCTGCCATAGCAGCTCATGGCATGTGCCGCATGGTCATCGGACATGATAAAGACGATATTCGGGCGTGAATCTGGCATGAAAAATCTCCTGCTTATGTTTATTTCTGTTTGTAAAAGTGCCCTATTGATGCGCCCATGTTCAATCATTATCGGATCGCTTTTGCCTGCCGCCTGCTCGACCAGCGGCAACGCCTTGACGTTCTTGAATTGTTTTCATGCTATCGATCGAAGCAGGAAGAAATCGTAGTGCTGACGAGCAAACAACTGATGTATTCAGATTGTTTGCCATTTCCATTTTGGGAAAACTTGACACGAGCCTTCCGCATTGCCATCATCGCGCCACAAGACATGCATAACCAAACGGTTACAACATCTGCGGAACGAGTCAAGAAAAACACCAAACGTAACCCTGTGCGCACGCGGGCACGGTTACTTGCTGCGGGCGTCAAGCTATTCTCCTCCCGAGGCTATGACGGGGTTTCCGTAGAGAAAATCGTGAATTCCGCGCAAGTCAACAAGCGGATGCTGTATCATTATTTTGGCAGCAAGGATGGACTCTACGTGGAGGTGTTGCGGGTGGTTTTTGCGGAGTTGGTGGAGCTGGAGATGGGGGTGCTCGGCGAGGATGTGCCGACGGCGGAGGCAATTCGCAATATTCTCGAGCGATATTTGGCTTTTCTGGAATCCCATGTGGAATTTGTGAATCTGCTTCTGTGGGAGAACCTTCATAGCGGGCGGGTTTTGGATGCGCATCCGATGCTGCTGACCAAGAGTCCTGTGGTGAAGGAGCTTCAGGCCGTGGTCGCACGTGCCGTGGAGCGAGGTGAGATGAAGCAAGCCGTGGATGCCCGTCATCTGCTCGTTCTGCTTTATGGCGCGTGTTTCATGTATCACTCCAACCGCTACACACTGCCGCACACGGTCGGCCTCGATGTCAGCCGTCCTGCCGTTCTGCGCGATGGACTTAAGCTAGCTCAGGAGGTGCTGCTTTACGGTTTGTTGGCCCGGTGATCAGAAGGCTCATCACGGAAACCAACAGCTAAGAATGACTGGCTCAGTATTTTCCATTCTGGGTTTCAAAGTGAGTTTCCTTGCCGCTGTTCTCGCCGCCAATCATAATCCAGTGAACAATCCAGTCAATGACTTGGCCGAGCGGAACATCTGGGTTGCCGAAGATGGCGTTGGCCTTGGTTGCGTTACTGAGATAGCCCTTGCCGTTCTCTTCGCCCGTGATGACCGGCTCTTTGCCGAACCGCTTCCCAAACGCTACCGCCACCTGTCGGATGGAAAAGATTTCGGGGCCAGTGATGTTCATGATGGCGGCCGGGCTGGATGTATACTCCAAGCAGCGCAACACCTGGTCGCAGGCATCGCCCTGCCATATCCCGTTGGCGAATCCCGTCGTTACATCCACAGGCCGGCCGTTGAACACCTTGGTCGCCACATCCACCAGTACGCCGTAGCGCAATTCAAGCGCATAGTTAAGGCGCAGCTGTAAAACCTTCTGGCCGACTGTCTTGCTGAAGAAATCGAACATGCGTTCACGACCCAGACTGGACATGGAGTATTCGCCGATGGGTCCGGCGGGGGTTTCCTCGGTCGCTCCGCCAGTGTAGATGTCCATTACGGGATATACACAGCCAGTTGAAAACGCAACAATGCGAGAGTCCACAAACGTGCGGGCGACATGATAGGCTACGATTACATTAATTCCCCAAGTTAAGTGCTCGCTGCCGGTCGATCCGAACTTCCGGCCAACCATGTAGATGATATTTTTGATCTTCGGTAGCTTTTCAACCTCATCAAGTTTCAGCATATCACAAGAAATAGTTTTGATGCCCAGTGCTTCAAGTTCGGGCAACGGTGCGAGATCTACAGCTATGACATTCTTCTCGACGCCGGCTTCTGCGATTGCCCGTTTCGCCCGGCGAGCCATGCTGGGGCCAATCTTGCCGCCCGCACCTAGTATCATGATGTCGCCCTCCAGCCCTCGCATAAATTCTACCAACGCATCACTAGGCTGGCTCAAAACCTTGCTCAGTTCATCAACTGTATTAATTGTATCAGGATATTTTTTCATCACGCTCTACTCCTTATTTCTTAATCTTGTCCCTATCTATTCCTTCATTCCTTAATCTTGTCCCTGCCATACAGAGGGATCATCTAAAATTGGCCATTCGACGGCTGTGCCTCGGCTGGCAGACTGGTACATGGCGAGGACGATTTCGAGCGTCGGCCGCACGTCTGTGACGGGAATGACGACTTCGTTGTCGGTGCCGATACAGTCGATCATATCCTGCACAACGACGGTGTGGTCAACGTGACCAAAGTCAGCCGACCCACCTGCAGCGGTAGCCTGTGCCGCACTGCCCAGGTTGCGGATGTCTTCGTCTTCCGGACGATCATCTCTGAATTTCCAGGTCTGCATTGTTTCGCCGGTCATGATGGCGGTGCCATCGGTTCCGTTGAGTTCAATGCGGATGTCGGTTCCCGGCCACAAAGCGGTGGAGAGCTGGATGATGCCTTTGGCGCCGCTGGCGTATTCGACAAACGCGAGCGAGTTATCTTCCAGTGCAATACCGGGATGAGTCAGGTTTTCCATTTTGGCTTCGAGCCGAACCGCCGGACCCACAAGATACTGAAGCAGGTCAATATAGTGAAAGCCCTGTGCAACGGTTACGCCGCTGCCGGACTGACGCTGTCCGCGCCAACTGTCGGAGGTGTAGTATTCCTGCGGACGAAACCATTTCATATAGGCGTCGGCGCAAAGAAGTGTTCCGAAACGTCCACTGTCAACAGCCTGTTTCATGGCCTGAATGGCTTTGCGGATGCGGCACTGGACAAAGCAGCCAAATTTGACACCGGCCTTTTCGCAGGCGGCAATCATGTCGTCGGTTTCGGTAAGACTCATGGCTGGCGGCTTTTCGGTGAACACGTTTTTTCCAGCCGCGGCAGCGGCGATGACAACGTCGTGATGCAAATGGTTTGGGGTCGCCACGCAGACGACCTGTACTTCTGCATCACTCAGCATTTCTTCAAGTGTGCCGTACACCTTGAGGGCAAACGTGTCGGCCATTTGCTGTGCGTGTTCCCTGTTGACATCAAAGATTCCGATCGCTTTCCCGCCCTTGGAGTCCTTGATTGCGTTCAGATGAAACGGAGCAACCAAACCCGCGCCGACAACACCAAATCCGATTGATTTTTCCATGATCTTTTTCCTTTTAAGGAATCAATACCGCTTTGAGCGCCTCGAGGTTTTCAACCGCCTCGAAGGTCTGTTCCCACTCTTCGATTTTCAGTTTATGCGTGACCAGTTTTTCAGCCGGAAGCCGTCCGGAAGCAATCAGGTCGATGGATTTGTCCCACGCGGTATAATAGGTGGACATGTTGAAAATGATGGTCAGCGCTTTAAAGGCAAACTTATCCCACTCGACTTCAACCTTTTTGCCGCCGGTCAGGCCAATGATGCAGGCGCGGCCCTGTTTGCGCAGCAGCTCGGGAATCAGCGGAATGGCATACGGCGAACCGCTGCATTCGACGACGACATCCGCGCCGCGATTGTTAGTCAGCTTCATGACATATTCAACCGGATCGATTTCGCCGATCAAAACCAGATTCCCGAATCCAAGCTCAGTGGCTTTTTTGAAGCGAACGGCTACATCGCCCTTTGTTCCGATGATAACGACTTCGCGTGCGCCGACGGCGCGCGCCGCCATGGCGGCGATAAGGCCGATCGGTCCCGGCCCTTGAATGACAACAACGTCCCCTGCTTCAACTTTGGTACGTTCAAGCAGGTCGGTGACGACGTTGGCGACCGGCTCTACGATGACGGCCTGGTCCCACGTCATGTGATCAGGAATGAGGTGAAGTAGTTTTTCGGGATAGCAGATGTACTCGGCCATGCCACCGTCGATGCCCCAGCCGGGACTGCGTTTTTCGGGACAGATCTGAATGTTGCCCGTGCGGCAGAGATAGCACTGTCCGCAGGCTTTGGTGTGCGGTTCGGCGACGATGCGGTCGCCTTCTTTCAGTATTTTGCAGTCTTTCCCGGCTTCAATAATCGTGCCGGTAAACTCGTGTCCGAGAATGACGGGCGGCCAGTAGGGAAAGTTGTCGTGTTTTACATGAACGTCGGTGCCGCAAATGCCGCAGGCGGCAATCTGAATGAGCACTTCGTTGTCTTTCGGGCGCGGCGCTTTGACATCCTGCAGTTCAATATTTCCAACGCCTTTTTTTGTTTTGACCAAAGCTTTCATTTCAGATTCCTTTTCCGTTTACGACCAGCTTGAAGACCGCCTGTGCGGCCTGTTCAATTTCCTGAAGTCGAATATGTTCGTTTTTCGAATGCGCAACCGACAAAGACCCCGGCCCGAAAACCACGGTGGGAATGTCTAGCAGGTTGTTATAGAGCCACGCGTCGCAACTGGCGGTCATGGCATCAATTTTTGAGTCAATGCCGACGGCTTGAGTACATTCACGCAGTCCCTGCGGAAGTGAGCCGTTCGGATCGGTGACGCTGCAATCGTGGCGATAGGTAAACGTCAGCTTGAAATCGTTTGGGTTCATTCCAGTACTGACGAGCGCCTCTTCCATTTCGCGACAAATGTCTTCTTTCGTTTTGTTTGGTAGAAGTCCCAGCACACCTTCGAGAACAGCGCGGTTTGGCGCAGCGGCCGGCCAGTTGCCCGCAGTCAGTCGTCCGAAGGTAATCGGCATGGGGTTGTCGTAGGCGTCAAATAAATCGATTCCTTTGGAAGCGGCCAGCAGATCGCAATGATAGTTCGTTAGGCAGGTAATGGCTTCGTGTGCCATGAGCAGTGCGCTGCGAGTGCGTCCCGCCTGCCCGCTATGTCCAGCAATACCGGTGAATTCAATGTTGAACCAAACCGCGCCGCGAACCGATGTGAGGATTTTTTCTTCTGTCGGCTCAAGCACGATGCAACCGTCGGCTTTTTCGCCGTGCCGCACCATGGCCAGTGAGCCGTTGCCGCCGTTTTCCTCTTCTACAACAAAATGGAAAATCAGATCGCAGTCGGGGTCGGTCTTCTGTTCTTCAAGAAGCGTCAGCAGGCAGAAGATGGTGGAGAGCGGGCCTTTGGTGTCGCAGGCCCCGCGTCCATAAAGGATGCCGTCTTCAACACGTCCTGAGTACGGATCGTCCATTCCTTCGGACGGCGGCACAACGTCAACGTGCGCGTTGAAGGCCAGCGCCTTGCTGTGGTCACGTCCTTTGCGGACGATGCGCAGATTGTAACGCCCGTCATACGCAATATCCGGAATCGGACTGCTGTAGTCTGGATCCGATTTCAGAGCGTCCGACAAGGGGATCTTTTCAATTTCTACATCGAAGCGGCTGAATTGTTCGACTAGCCAGTCGATCGCCTGCGTTTCCTGTCCAGACGTGGAAGGAATGCTCACGAGACTGGAAAGGAAGTCCGTTGTCTGCTGGAGGGCGGAAGACATGTGACTCACGATGTGGCTCCTTAGAGTTCGAGATTGCTCAGAACGTCGTCCATGATGGCGAGGCTTTCGTCGGCTTGCTCACGGGTGATGACCAGTGGCGGCGCGACGCGAATCACGTTGCCGTAGAGACCGACTGAACCGACCAGCAGTCCTTTGGCAGCGCAAGTGTCGATCACTTTACGGATCAGTGAAGGTGCCGGCTCTTTGGTCTGCTTGTCTTTGACAAACTCGAGCCCCATCACCAGTCCCATGCCGCGCACGTTGCCGAGGTACGGACAGCGTTCAGCGATTTCGAGGAGGCGGCCCTTGATGTAGTCGCCCATTTCGCGTGAGTTTTCGACGAGGTTTTCTTTTTCGAAGATGTCGAGCACTGCGGTGACGGCTGCGGTGGAAACCGGATTACCGCCGTAGGTGCTGCTCATTTCGCCTTTGGCGAGACAGCTGAAGATTTCATTGGTTGAGCAGATCGCGGAAACAGATACACCGCTGCCGATGCCTTTGCCGAGCGCCAGCAGGTCGGGTTGCAGATCTTCATGGTCTGCGGCCCACATTTTGCCGGTTCGTCCGTAGGAAGCCTGAACTTCATCCAATGTGAAGAGGATGCCTTTCTTCTTGGCCCATTCGCGCAGTTTTTTCAGCCAGCCTTCCGGAGGAAAAATAAAGCCGCCCGCACCTTGGTACGGTTCAACAATCAGGCCGGCCAGCGACCCGGTCGAGTTGGTTGCTATAATCAAGTCGAGATAGTCGAAATATTTTTTGTAGTCTGGGCCGCCGTCACACAATCCGAGCGAATCGCGGTAGGGGTTGGGATACGGGGCGCGAATAACGCCGGGTATAGTAGGGCCGTATTGGCACTTCGGGCCGCTCAATCCGCTGACAGAAGAGGCGCCGGGCGTACGTCCGTGAAATCCACCTTCGAAGGCGAGAATTTCAAATTTTCCTGTATAGCGTTTCATCAGGCGCAGTGCGCCTTCTACCGCTTCGGAGCCGGTCGAAAGAAAGAAGCATTTATCGAGCGGTTTTGGAAGCGCCTTGACGAGCCGTTCGGCGGCTTCAATGCGATAGGTTGTGGCGCATTCGTAGTTGTTGAGTAGTTCTTCGCTGGCCCGCTGCGTCATTTTGACCAAATGCGGGTGGCAATGGCCTACATTCGTGACCAGCACACCAGAGGTCCAGTCGATAAAGACGTTCCCGTCTACATCGTTGACCAGACAGCCTTTGGCGGACTTCCAAACGAGTTGCGCCTGATAGCCAACAACATCGGCTTCGTACTGATGCCACTGTTCGAGCAGTTCTGCGCTCTTCGGTCCCGGAATCTGCGTTTTCATCTGAACCTGTTCCATTAGCTTTTCCTTCGTATTTCGTTCACCACGCACCGAGCATCGCATCCGTTGTTGGCGGCAAGAATATCCTCCAGGATGCTCTTCCGTATTTCCCATCCGGCTTCTTCCGATGCCCAGCTGATGTGGGGTGTTAAAATGATGTTATCCAGTTCAAAAAGCTCGAAGTCTGGTGGGGGTGGCTCTACGTCGTAGACATCGATTCCTGCACAGGCTATTTTCTTTTCGCGCAGGGCGGCGGCCAGTGCGTGTGCATCCACCATTCCGCCGCGCGACGTGTTGACGACGCAAGCGGTCGGTTTCATCAGCGCGAGCGTTTCGGCGTTGACGATGTGATGCGTATCGTCTTTGAGCGGTGTGTGCACGGTGATCAGATCCGATTCGCGGAAGAGGGTTTCTTTGTCTACCCATTCGATGCCTTGCATAGCGGCTTTGCGTTTATCCGACAGATAGGGGTCACAACCCATAATTCGAAAACCGAAGGACTGCATTTTGCGCACGACGTTTGAACCGATGCGTCCAACGCCCAGTACGCCGAGCGTTTTTCCTTCCATGCGATAGATGGGAAAAAGAGCGCTGAAGTCCCACTGCCCGCTTTGACTCGCATTGTCGAGCGTGTTCCGGCTCTGGTAATATTTCCGGGCGCAAGCAAACAGCAACGAGATGGCGTGCTCAGCAACATCAATCTGGCAGTAGTCCGGCTGATAAGCGAATTGGATGCCGTGTTTTGTGCAGGCTTCCACATTCACGTTGTCGTAACCGATGCCGTGACGAATGATGAGTTTGCATTTTTCCAGACAAGCAATCAGTGATTCTGGAAACTTGACCATGTTCACCACGATTACATCTGCATCGCGGACGATTTCCAGCACTTCGTCTTCGGGAAGGAATTTCAACTGATGAGTTTCAAACTCAATTCCTGTTCCGCAAAGTTCCTTCGCTTCCCAGTCCATATTCGGCTCAATATAATCTGTTACAACCACTTTCACTTTTTCACCCCTACCCATTTATTCTTTTCTGCTGATTCGTAAATTGCTTCCACTGTTTGGAGAACCGACACCGCCGCATCGGCGGGAATATCGGGCGTTCGATTCTGCTGGATGGCCTCGATAAAGCGTTCGACATACACCTTGCCCATGTAGCCGGAATAACCGGCGACCGGGTCGAGCTGAAAACGGTACTGCCGAGCGGCGGATCCGGTCATTTTTGGCGAACTGCTGTAGAGTTCCAGAATGTCGGTGTTCGGCGCGCCGCCACCGCCTTGTTCGCCTTCGTAGCGCGGGCAGTAGCTGAGGACTCCGGCCGTGCCGCGCAGGCCAATATAAAGGTCGCGCCCACAGGGATAAGAGTCCGGGACAATGTAACTGGTCGTAAGTGTTCCGGCGGCACCGGAGGCATATTTCATTAAAACCAGTGAGCTGTCTTCAATATCGTATGTGTCCGACGTGTGGAGATTTGCGGTGCAGACTTCGGCAACGGCATCTTCTGTCACATAGCTGATTAGATCGAGCCAGTGCACACCGAGATTAACCATTGGCCCACCGCCGGATTTTTCCTTTTGCAGCACCCACTCCGAATGCCCAACGACATACCGATCAACCCGGCCTGCCGACAGTCGCGCTTCAACCGAAACCAGCCGTCCAATCAGACCCTGCTGGAAGATTTCCTTCATGGCCTTCACCACTGGATGGTAACGCCAGCAATATCCTGTTGTGAGTTTGACATTGAATTCCTCTGCAACGGCGGCAATCTGTCGAACCCCGTCAAGCGTATCGGAAACCGGTTTTTCAATCATTAAGTGCAGGCCCCGCCGGGCGCATTTGACGGCAGCCTCGGCGCAGTCGGAATGCGGAAGGAAAATGGCCGCCATATTTAAATCCTGTTCCTCTAGCATCCGGTTCAGATTCGAGTAACCCTTCAGGCCGAACTCACCGCAAAACGCATTCAGCAGTTCTGTATCTGAATCATATGCGCAGACGACTTCTGCATTTTCACATTCCTGAAAGAGCATCATGTAGCCCCGGGGATGAAGATGTTGCAGACCGATTATCGCCACTCTGATTTTTTTATTCGCAACCACAACCGGCTCCTATGCTTCCGCAACCACGGGATTGATTAGAACGCCTACCCGATCAATTTCTACGATGACGTTGCCGCCTGGACGAAGCAGCTTGCGCGGCTTTTGGAACCACCCCACTCCGGGCGGTGTTCCGGTCAGAATGACGGTTCCCGCCAACAGCGTTGTTCCCTGCGAAAGGAAACTGATCAGTTCCGCAACGCCGCGAATCATCAGTTTTGTCGATGCTTCCTGAACAACGTCTCCGTTCAAAATGGTTCGGATGGTAAGATCTTCCGTGTTTCCGACTTCGTCGGGTGTCACCAGAAATGGCCCCATCGGCGCAAATGTGTCAAAGCCCTTTCCGCGAACCCACTGGCCGCCACCACGCTCCAACTGCCAGATGCGGGCGGAGACGTCGTTGGCGACGGTATAGCCCGCAACCCGTTCCAGCGCTTCCTCCTGAGAAACGTTGTAACAGTCCTTCGAGATCACAACGGCCAGCTCGCCCTCATAATCCACTTCGTCCTCGCAGACCGACGGAATTACGATCGGACATTCATGGCCTGTCGCGGCGGCCGGGTTTTTCATGAAAATAATGGGTTCAGGTTGCTCGGTTAAATTGCACTCCTCAATATGTGCACGATAGCTGGCCGCCACGCAAATCAGCGCGCGAGGATCCACTGGAGCCAGAAAACGGCTCGCCACAACCTTTTCAGCCGTAACCTTTACAGTTGACGGATCAACCAGTGATGTTCCTTCACAGCGAAACAGCACACCATCCGCGCCCTGTGCTGCTAAAATCTCTTTTCCCGCTTCATCAAGTATCCGAGCAAACTTCATGTTTAATCCTTTCCCTACATAACATTTATCAACAATAAGTAACCGCACGGTTACTGAATGTCAATCCGCGATTCACGGTAAAACTCCAGAGAACAGAGTCCAAACCAAAAGCCAGCCGGAAAGTTTCGCAAGCTGGCGGCAGGTGTCGAAGAATTTACCGGTCACCAGCTGGAGTGTCTACAGGCGTCAGGAAATGATCTCGCCTCTCCATAGCGCATCGAGGAAGTCAGCCACGGGCAGAACGGTTGTCTTCTCGATGTCGGCGGCGGTCTCCGCGGTACACGCCGTAGGTTCGCGTGGGGCCGATGGGAAGTGCCTGTCATAGGAGCTTCAACCCTTGACCAAAGCGCCGTTGCCACTCGCGTGCAGCCTTGATCTCGACGGCAACGAAGCCCGTCTGTGTTTCACACAGCAGATCGACTTCCGAGCCGTCGTAGTTGCCCTAGAAGTTAAGTTTGTAGCGGAGCTTGCGGTAGGCTAGGTAGGCTTGGACTTCATTAACGATCAACGTCTCTATGAGGGGACCCAACTCCCCCCCCCGATGCCGCAACGGGTAATGTGATCCGTGAGTCTATCCACACCTGCGGGGAGGTGATGCTGTTGAGTTGCGCGCGATCCGAGACAGCCTGCTCGGTCGAGTAGCGGTGTGCTTGGCCCAATTCGTCGCGTCGCATCAACGGGGCTACTCATATCGGAGGGCCTCAATCGGCTGTAGGCAGGATGCTTGTCGGGCAGGCCATAGGCCGAACACGATTCCCACTAGCGCCGAGAAGGTGAGCGCCACGATCAACGTTATCGGTTGCACGGACACGGCCCAGCCGGAAAAATGTCCCATGCATAGAGAAACACCACCGCCTAGTGCAATGCCCAGGATGCCCCCGCAGGCGCTGACAGCCACGGACTCTACCAGAAACTGCATCAGAATATCGGACCGGCGGGCTCCGATCGCCTTTCGGATTCCGATCTCACGGGTCCGTTCTGTTACACTCACGAGCATGATATTCATAATACCGATGCCACCGACCAGCAGGGAGATTCCACCTACTCCCATGAGAAGTACGGAGAGCGTATTACTCGTAGCAGCAATAGCACTTTGAATTTCCGCCATATTCCGAACTTGGAAAGCCGAATCGCTGTCATCGTCTGACACGCGATGCCGCGTGTTCATCAGTGCGATGGCGGCCATTTCGACATAGTCGAGGTACTCGGAAGCGGAGACCTGAATTTCGATCTCCCGCAAATGGTCTTCACCAAGGACACGGCGCATGGCAGTGCTAACCGGGATGATAATCTGATCATTTTCATCCGTGGACGAGCTAGCCCCTTTGTCGGGCAGCAGCCCAATCACCTCGAATCGTTCTCGGTTAATACGAATCATCTGTCCGACTGGGTTGCTCCCATCAAACAGTTCGTCACACACCGTTGTTCCAATCACGGCCACACGCGCCCGCGCGGCGTTCTCGTCTTCGGAAAAGAAGCGTCCGGCCTGCGGCGTCATCGAGTGAATCTGCTCATAGGCGGGCTCCGCACCGCGAAGGCTGGTTCGCCAGTTGTGGCTGCCGTACGTCGCCTGCACGGCCCCCCGTACCTGCCCGCTGACGTACTGAACCCCTTCGAGGGTATCACGGACGGCGGCTGCATCGGCTAGCGTTAGGCGAGAGACGGCTCCGGCTCCCAGGGAGACACCGCGGCTTTTCGGGCGCGGCGGCGTTAAAACCAGCAGGTTGGCACCCATAGATGAAATACGTTCCTCAACGGCCACCTTCGCGCCCGCCCCCAGAGCCATCACGGAAATGACGGCAGCAACGCCAATCAGTACGCCCAGCATGGATAAACCCGTGCGCACCTTGTTCGCACTGAGAGAGCGCCCCGCCTGTGCGATCAGTGCCGTGAGTTCGCGAAAACGCCGAAACAGCCCCTTCGGTCTCAGGTCTGCGGGCATGTCAGCGGCTTCCGCTCTTTGCGGTGAGGTCACAGGGGGTGCATCGCTACATGAGCCCTTATGCTCGTGCTGTATATCGGAAACGACGCCTCCGTCCTTCATCGTAATCGTCCGATTTGCCACTTGCGCGATGTCTGGATCATGGGTCACCATGATCACGGTTAGCCCAGAACGATGCAGATCCTTAAGTAGAGACAGAATTTCTTCGGCACTCGAAGAATCCAGATTGCCAGTGGGTTCGTCTGCCATGACAATTGAAGGGCCATTCACAAGCGCCCGGGCGATGGACACCCGCTGCTGCTGACCGCCCGACAATTCATTGGGTGCGTGAGACTTTCGGTCGCCAAGGCCAACGCGATCCAGAAGCTGCCCTGGGGTTCTAGCACCAGGTGTCGCCCCATAAATTAGCGGAAGGGCCACGTTGTCAAGGGCGGACACGCGCGGCAAAAGGTTAAACTGCTGAAAGATGAATCCAATACTTTGAGCACGCAGACCGGCGCGTTCGTCTTCGCTCAGTCCCCGCACCTCTTGATCGTTCAGCCGGTAGTTTCCGGAATCTGGAACATCGAGCAGACCCAAGATGTGCATCAGGGTGGACTTGCCTGATCCCGAAGCTCCCATGATAGCCACGAACTCACCGCTCTCAATTCGCAGACTGACCCCGCGTAGGGCATACACCTGCACCGACCCCATCTGGTAGACTTTTTTGATATCGGTGACTTCGATCATGGTCTCCTCCCCGGGCCAGAGGACACAAACGGCGACGATGATACGCTACTCTTGCTTCTGGCAATGGAAAAAGCTTTTCTGACAACCGACTCATTCCCTTGCAATCCTGCCAGGATTTCAATACGACCGCTGCTGGAGAGTCCGGTCAACACACGCCAGCGTTCGGGCGCGGTAGCGTGACTGTCGCGCTTGACAAGTACGAAGCGTTTTCCGTCCACGCTGCCGACCGCATCGGTTGGCAGCGTGAGTGCCTCTTCTGCTTCGGCGGTAATAAACGCTACACTTGCCGTCATTCCGCTTTTCATGCAGGCGGGGATTGCGTCCGGCTCCACTTCAACTTCGTAGATGGTCACGTTGTTGACCGTGATGGCTTCAAATGCGATGCGGCTCACCGTGCCTTCGACATTCACATCCTGATAAGCGTCCAGTGTAATCCGCCCCCGTTGCCCCACCTGTACCATGCCTATGTCCGTTTCATCGACGCGGGCAGAGACAATGAGTCGGTCGGAGAGCACCAATATCGAGTCCGATGCCGTCACCGTCTGCCCCGGCTCCGTGTCGCGGGCGATGATGGTTCCATCCAGCGGCGCAATCAGTGGGGTCGCTTTGTAGGCATCCTGCCACTTCTCCAGCACGTTCGTCCCTCGTGCTCGAGCGGCATCCAGAAGGGTTGCACGTTCGGTCGAGCTCATGTATGCGATGATATCGCCCTTTGCCACCTTCTGCCCTTCGGCGACAAGCACATCGTCGATACGCCCTCCGATGGGAGGCTTGATTTCGAGACGATTACGCGGTTCAACAACAGCAGTTGAATCAATCGTCGTCTCCATACGCTCATGCGTGAAAGGGACGCTTTCGTAGGCAACGCTGCCATTCCCATTCTCCCGTGACCAATGCCACGCAAATGCCCCAACAACTGCGAGGCTCACCAGAACTGTCACTATCACAATGTTCCGCTTCATTATTCATCTCCTGTTTTAACAAACGCACTATATCCGGTTGCTTCCCACCATGCTGCCTCCGCGAGCAAGGCACTTCTCTGAGCGCCAAGTAACTGCTTGCGCTTAGCGATCAAGTCATCTTCAATCACAATCCAGTTCTCGAAGGACAGAAGTCCATCCTCGTATTGCTGACGCGAAATCTGTGCACGAATCTCGGCGGCATCCACGTATTTTGCCTGGACACTCACGTTGTCTAATACATTCGCAAGTGACTCTTGAGCTTCTGCAAGCACTCGAACACGTGCGTTCAGGACATCAGCGACGACTGCTTCTGCCTGACGCAGAACCGCCTCCGCCTTGCTGATCTCGTGGCTTGTTTTGCCCCCGGACCAGAAGGGAAAGGACAGTCGCATTCCCACAGACCAGCTATCTTCGTCAAATGCATCCTCGTCGCCGGTTCGACCTGCAGAGCCAATGAGACTCAGTCCCGGACGACTGCTGCTCCGGGCGTTTGTCAGTTGTGCCTCAGCAATCGCGCAGGATGCCAGGGAGGCATCGTAGTCGGGAGTCTCATGGGCCACTTGATCCAGGTTAATAACTTCTGGCAGCGCAGCGCCATCTAGACTTCCAGAAACCGAAGCGCCAGACGGAAGGGACGTCAGTCCCATGGTGCGGGCCAGGACCTGTTGACTGACCAATACTGCACGATCAGCCTGCTTGAGCTGGACTTGGGCATCAAAGAGCGACGCATCGCTTGAAGCCAGTGAACCCTTGTGCTCGCGTCCCCCTTCATAGCGCAATTCGACGAGCTCAAAGTTGTCCTGCCGTCGCGCCTGGATTGTGCCGAGAAGGGCGACGAGCTGTTGCGCATATAGCACATCGAGAAACGCACTGCGCAGTTCGTGAGTCACCCGGCTTTCCGTGTCTGAAGCCACGGCAACCTGCTGATCCCGACTGGCCCTTGCAGATTGCACCGCAGCCTGCTTGCTCCCGCCGCTGTAAAGTGACTGTTCAACGTTCAGTGTTGCACCGTAGGCCGTGGCTTCCTGATCCTCGCGGCTATCGCGATAGCTGCGGTCCGCAGAGGCATTGGCAGAGAACTGGGGCCGTAAAGCTGAACGGGCGACACCAATCGCCGATTCAGCGGAATCCAGCTTTGCGGATGACGCGGCCAAAGACGGATTGTGCTGCGCCGTCAGTCGGATACAGGACTGCCACGTCAGGGGCTCTTCAGCCGCACTCAGCGATGCGATCAGCGTGAGAATAGCGATTGTCGGTCGAAATAGGGCAGAACCGTTCATGGTGTTTCCTCCCGCACAGGCCTTGCCTTGCGCAGGGCCTCCATTTCTACAGAACTCAATTTGCCATCGTCGTTGGCATCGAACGTCTCAAGGAGAGCCTGCATCTCTGCGTCATGCCTGAACCCGCTTTTTCCCGCGTTTTCGGCATCTCCGTCCACCGTGACCTGCTTCCTTAGATGCGGAACATGGCCAGGCCTACCTTCAGGGCGGGATTTGGCCATTTCGGATGGGGACAAGCGTCCATCGCCATCTGCATCAAACTTCTCGATGAGCGCCTTGCGACGGGCCCGATCGGGAGGAGGCCCCTGGCACAGAGCCGGTAATGCCCATGCTGCTAGTGCCACCACCACCACGATTCTCTCAATTCGACGTTCTGTCATCTTTGCCCTTCCTTCTGTTTCGTTTTCACCCATCTGCTTTGTCCTTTGTGCCATACAACAATACGAAGATTACCAAATGGCCCCGTCGCAGATTACAAAATGGTAATGGAACCAACCTTGGCGTTCCGGCTGCAGCGCGGTACTCTGCTCACATGAAGATTCTTGTGGTAGAGGATGAGAAGAAGCTGGCGGGGTTCATGCGCAAAGCCCTCGAAGAGCATGGCTTTTCGGTGACAGTCAGCCATGATGGTAACGAGGCCTACACGCTGGCTCGCACGGAATCCTTCGACCTAATCGTGCTCGATATCATGCTACCGGGACGCGATGGCCTGAGCATCCTCAAGAACTTGCGAGAGCGGAAGAATACGTTGCCGGTGATCCTCGTGACCGCCCGTTCAGAAGCGAATGAACGCATTGAAGGATTGAACATCGGTGCGGACGACTACATCGCAAAGCCCTTTTACATGGATGAATTGCTGGCCCGCGTCCATGCCGTACTGCGGCGTTCCTCGGAGGAGCCACTCAGCGTCTTACGCGCCGGCGATCTGATGGTTAACCTGATCACCCGGGACGTACGATGGAAGGACGACGCCATTGCCTTGCCGCCGCGCGAGTTCAGCCTTCTGGAATACTTGATGCGCTCTCCCGGTCGCGTGTTTACGCGCTCGCAGATTCTGGAGCATGTCTGGGGGTACGGATTCGATCCACAGACCAATCTCGTTGATGTTTGCATGCAGCGTCTACGGTCAAAGATTGATCGTGGTGATTCACGGTCACTCATTGAGACTGTGCGGGGGGTTGGATACCGTTTCTGCAAGGCGGAGGCTGAATGATGCTCCATTCTTTCCGGCTTAAGATAGGGCTTCTCAGCATGTGCCTGTCGGGGCTTGTCCTGCTGGGATTTGGGCTCTTCGCCTCGTCCGTGTTGAACCAAGTGGGGCGCGCCCGCATCGACCGTGAGTTGCGGGCACTGGCGGACGCCCAAGTTCGGGTCTCTCAACCCCCCAACCACTGGCAGCGCTTTGACAACTCACTCCGCTCAATCTACGGCGAGGCCGCCGCAAAACAGTTTATCGTAAAGGCAACGCTTGTGAGCGGTGTCACGTTATATGCCACAGGCGAGGGGGCAACCGATTTGCCGCCTGATGCCCTACCACTTTCCCTCGCGGGGATCGAAAAGATCCCAGACATGCCGTCAGATGAAGATAACGAGCGTGCACAGAACCGAACCGAGGGACGACAGGGCGCCGACGCAGAATTTGATAAGCCCCCTCGGCGTCGGCATCTGGGGGTACAGGGACCCGTTTACGAAACCATCGCGGGATTGGACGGTGAATGGCGAGCGATGACGCTTGCCAATAAAGAAGTCACACTCAGCATTGCGATGAACCTGGCCGGGTTAGATGCGGAGACTCATCATTTTCGCCGTGAATTGCTCATAGTGGCACCCTTTCTACTGTTCTTGCTCGCAACGGGAGGGTGGCTAATCGGGCACGTGGCGCTACGCCCAGTGAATGGGATCGCCCGTACCGCTGAGGCGGTCACAGCCCAACGACTGGGTGAACGGATTGTGAACGGGAACGTCGACCAGGAATTTCAGCGATTGACCGATGTCATCAACGGGATGCTGGAGCGACTGGAACGAGGATTTCAACAGGCGACCCGATTTAGTGCAGATGCCGCCCACGAACTCAAAACGCCCCTAGCCATTCTTCAAGCGCAAGTTGAACGGTGTTTGCAACGAGCAACGGATGGAAGCGATGAACAGCGCGAGTACGCCGAACAGATGGACGAAATCCAACGCCTGAAAACCATCCTTCAGAAGCTACTCCTGCTGTCACAAGCCGATGCAGGGAAGCTCCCTCTCAGTATCGAATGTATCAATCTTTCAGAACGGGTTCGCTCGGCCGTCGATGATGTCGAAATGCTCGCCCCTGAGAGAAATACCAGAGTCGATGCCCCAGCGGAGTTATTGATTCAGGCGGACCCGGACTTGTTGAATCAGGTGATCGAGAACCTCTTGTCCAACGCAATCAAGTTTGGTGACGCAGGAAGTTCGATCGGCATTCAACTTTCTATTCTCGGGAAACAGGCTTGCTTAACAGTTAAGAACGTAGGCCCGGTGATCAGCGAACACGATCGCGAGAAGATCTTCGAACGCTTCTACCGCGTGGACGAGTCCCGAAGTCGCGATATTGAAGGCACGGGCTTGGGCCTGAGCCTTGCCCGCGAAATCGCCAGGGCACATGGCGGCGATCTTGTACTGGAGCGTAGCGATGGGACAGACACCATCTTCACACTGCAACTCCCGCTGGGGGTGAAGCGAATGGTAGCGCCTGCGTAAGAGCGCCTCATTCAGACGTTTCGCCATCGAATTGAAGGCTGTTCGTTCCGTGTGGGCATCCCGGTAGAGCGGATGTTGACGCTCGCACGTGTCCGTCGGAGCAATACCTCTCGTTGACAGCTCAATGATATAGACTGAAAAACTGCACACATCGGAACTCGCCCGGCCCCGTCTATTCAAAGAGGAAAGGTTGGATGATTCCTGTAACCAGCCGGAAATTTCTGCAATCTGGCGCCAAGTGTCGAGGAATTTCCCTGTCTCCAGCTGGAGTGTCTACAGGTGTGCGGGTGGGGGCTAAATAGAGCCTATCCGAAAAGGTCTGAGGCACCAGACTCTCAAAATCCCCTAATCTTTGTCGCAAGCTTTGTCGATTCTTCTCTCAAACCTGTTCCCCTTTCCGACAAAGTTCAGGACAAAGCTCGCGACAAAGGGACAAGGGGCCTTCGTTTCCGGGACATTCGCCTAGGTTCTTGCCTTTTCTAGCTTTCAATACCCTTTTCGGACAGGCTCTAAATGGCCCTTGATCTCCGGGTATGAATCTGAAATCATGCAAGAAATACAAACGTTTGGATTTTTAGTCTAATTGGCGAAAAGGAGATATATCTATGATTCGGAGAGAGCAGCAGGACCTTTATATTCGTCGGATTGAGCATTTGACCTCGAGAATAAAGGAAAGAATCGTTGGTGATCATGTTTTGATGTCAGCCCGTTACGGGCATAGTCTGGAGCCGGTGACGTGGAACAAGCGTTTGGATTTAGAATACAAGGATATTTCGGAGGGGCAGCGTTGGGGCGGGGCCTGGGACAGTGCCTGGTTCCGGCTTGAGGCTGAAGTTCCATCTGGATGGGCAGGTAAGCAGGTGGTGGCGCAGCTTGATTTCAATGGGGAAGGATTGCTTTTTGACGAAGACGGGCAGCCCGTTCAAGGCGTCACGAATGGTAGTGTGTTTGTGCCGAACTCGGACGAGTCCGAGCGGGCGTTCGTGCCGCTGTTTGCATCGGCGGAAGGGAACGAGCACGTGTCGCTTTGGGTGGAGGCGGCTGCTAATGGTCTGTTTGGTGTACGCAAAGAACAGGATCCTCCGCGAAGTTGTCCAACCCGGCATGGCGAATACGAGGGCATCGCCCAGCGCATGCGGTTGGTGGTGTGGCACGAGGACGTCTGGCATCTGTCGCTCGATATCGACGTTTTGCTGGGGCTGCTGAAGAGTCTTCCGGAGGGGAGTGTGCGGCGTGAGCGACTGCTGTACGGGCTGAGTGCTATGGTGGAACTTTATGCAGATAACCCGGCTAATACCGATGCATGCAGGAAGCACCTGGCCCCGTTGTTGGCGCAGCCAGCCAACGCCTCGGCCATCGAGTTTTGCGCGGTGGGCCACGCCCACCTTGATGTAGGGTGGTTGTGGCCAATTCGCGAGGGTGTCCGCAAGGCGGCCCGCACATTTTCAAGCCAGTTGGACTTGTTGGATCGCTATCCGGATTACGTATTTGGCGCATCGCAGCCCCAGCTTTTCATGTTCCTCAAAGAGCACTATCCTGCGTTGTACGCGCGCGTAAAAATAGCGGTTGAGGCGGGCCGTATTGAGCCCCAGGGTGCGATGTGGGTTGAAGCCGACTGCAACATCATCAGTGGCGAATCAATGGTGCGGCAGGTTTTGCACGGCAAGAACTTCTTTCGTGACGAATTCGGCGTTGATGTGAAGAATCTCTGGATTCCGGATGTGTTTGGATACTCTGCATCTATGCCGCAGATTATGCAGAGGGCGGGAGTGGAGAGCTTTTTGACCCAGAAGCTGTCATGGAGCCAGTTTAACCGCTTCCCGCATACGACCTTCCGCTGGTTTGGGATCGACGGTAGTGAGTTGCTGACGCACTTTCCGCCAGCAGATACCTACAATTCGCTGTTGGACCCGAAGGGATTACGTTTTGCAGAGTCGAACTTTCAGGAGAAGGGCCAGTTGGAGGAGGCGATGTGTCTGTTCGGCATCGGCGATGGTGGTGGCGGACCGAAGGCTGAACAGATTGAGCGAGGGCTTCGTCAGCGCAACCTGGAGGGCTCGCCCCGTGTGGCGTTTGGGCGAGCGGATGATTTCTTTCGTCGCCTCCACGAGAAACGCGATTCCCTTCCGATCTGGCGTGGTGAGCTCTATCTTGAGCTGCATCGCGGTACCCTGACGACGCAGGGCCGGACCAAGCGCGGAAACCGCAAGCTCGAACTGGCGTTGCGCGCTACTGAATACATTTGTAGCTGTCTGCCTGCGGATGCGTACCCACGCGACACCCTAGATCGTACGTGGAAGCAGCTCTTGACCAATCAGTTCCACGACATTCTGCCCGGTTCTAGTATACACCGAGTCTACGAGGAGGCGGAACGCGACTATGGCGCCGGACTGGCTTCTTGCGAGACCCTGATTTCGGAAGCGGCTGAAGCCCTGTTTGCGCAAGATAGCGAGTGCATTACCCTGGTGAATACGCTTAGCGTGCCGGTGACCCAGCCGGTCGCGCTGCCGTCGGGTTGGTCCAGCGGCCTGATTACGGAAGGGGGCGCGCCTGTGGCGGTTCAAACGGAACCGGACGGTGCTTGTGTGGCCGCCGTTATATTGCCCCCACAAGCCGTGGTGGTGCTGGCGCGTGCCGGCAACGCGGTTGAGTCCCGAATGGAAACGGATCTGACTTTGGAAAACGAAATCGTGCGCTACGAATTCGATAAGCGCGGCCGCCTGGTCAGCGCGTATGACAAGGAGATCGGTCGTGACATCCTCGCGGGCGATGCGGAGGGGAATGTCCTGACCCTCTATGAAGACCGCCCTATTAACTATGATGCGTGGGATATCGATGTCTTCTACGAGCATCAGGTGCTTGAACACGCGCGAGCGGTTAACGTGACCTGTCTGGGGCGTGGCCCCGTTCGACAGGGATTGCGGTTTGAGCTGGCCGTGGGTGTCTCGACCCTGACGCAGAATGTCACTCTCGCGGCTGGCAGCAAGCGGCTGGATTTCTGTACCGAGGTTGACTGGCAGGAGCGCCACCGTATGCTGCGCGTTGCATTCCCTGTCAACGTGCGCAGTGACCAGGCGAGCTTCGAGATTCAGTACGGGTATGCAAAGCGTAATACCCACCGCAACGTGAGCTGGGATATGGCGAAGTTCGAGGTCGCCGCGCAGCGCTATGTAGACTTGTCAGATGCACAGTACGGAGTGGCGTTGTTGAACGACTGTAAGTACGGACACAAGGTGCACGAGAACGTCCTCGACTTGAACCTGCTGCGGTCGCCGACGCACCCAGACCCGGATGCCGATCTTGGATCGCACAGCTTTACCTACAGTTTGCTGCCGCATGAAGGAACACTGGTCGATTCAGATGTGATGGCCGAAGCCGCGCAGTTGAACCAGCCTCCGCTGGTTTTTGTCGGTCTCCGTGCCGAGGCCTCTGTGGTGCCGGTGCAGGTTCGGGGAGAAGGCGTCGGGTTGGAGGTGCTCAAACGGGCTGAAAAAGGCCCCGACCGGGTGATCCGGTTGGTTGAGAAACGGGGTTTCCGAACTGAGGCCGTTGTACAGTGCCGTAATGCTGACTTGCGTCTCATTGAGACGGATTTGATGGAGTGGCACGACCGGCGCGATTGGGGTGCCGGTGAAGTGACGGTGCCGATGGCTCCGTTTGAGATTCGCACGTTTCGGCTAGCGGCCGCCCGATATGATGAAGATGCACGAAATTTCGAAATGTGAATAACCGTCTGAACATGGGGAGGTTGCCGTGGCGATAAGGCTCAAGGACATTGCAGAGACGTGCGGTGTCGACGTGTCGACCGTATCTCGGGCGCTTTCAGGCGATGCCCGGGTCAAGGACGCCACGCGTAAGCGTATTGTCAGCGTGGCGTGCGACATGGGGTATCGACCGAACCCGGCGGCTCGCTCACTGGTGGGCGCGCGGACGCGAACTATCTGGATGCTGGTTAGTAGCCTGGATGATCCGCTTCAGCGTGAGTTCGCTGAATCGGCAAGCACGCTCCTTGTCGGGCAAGGGTACGATCTGTCGGTTATGCTGTACCAGGGCGATGAAGCGCGTTACCGATACCTGCTGAGTCGACTTAATGGGCAGCTGACAGATGGGGCTCTGGTTTTTCCGTCTTATCGTCGCAACGAGGGCGAAGCTGAATGGGACGTGCTTTTTAAAAATGCGTTTCCGCTCGTATTCATTGACCGTCACCCCGAGGGTGCACGGCAGCCAACGGTGACAACCGACAATGCGGCGGCAACGGTGGAGCTGGTACAGTGTCTACAGCGGCGCGGTGCGTCCCGGTTTGTGGTGCTGATGCAGACGGGTGGCAACTTGGTTGAGGAATCGCGCTGTCTCGCCGCGCTGGATACCCTTGGTCGGGACGGCGTTCCGTTTGTGCGCACCAACGCGTTTGATGCCGGTTTCCTGAAATCCGGAAGCGGGGTTGGGATCATCGGCACGGGGCAGTCTACGGTGCAGGCCTTCGTGCAGGAACACCAGGCGACTTTGGCAGGGACCGCGTTGTCGTTTGGTGTTTTCGACCGCTGGGACGGGGATCCTTATCCGGCCACTTCGGTTTGCGTTTGCGAGCAGGATTTTCCGGCCATGGCGAACCGAGCGTGTCTGCAACTCCTTCAGATGATCGAGGACGAACCGATGGCAGTTGGCGTGACGCAGGTCCGTGCGCGAGCGTTTCGCTGGGTGGAGAGCTCTGTGATGCGGGGCGCGGAGACGCCCTGAAGCGCGAACGCTGAACGGCAAAATATCATGTAAATGCGTGTATGTAGTTTGGGCTTTAGCCCTTCTTGGGTCATAATGAGAATTCACTTGCCTTGTTATGTGGACAGGACTATCAGTAGAATTCCGAATCAAAGGCAAGGGAGTGTTATGATGGTAAAGCCGAATATCTTGTTTTTCTTTGTTGATCAGCAGCGCGCGGATACGTGTGGTTGTTATGGGCAGCCGCTTGAGGTGACGCCGAATTTGGATCGCATGGCGGCGGAGGGCGTTCGGTTCGAGAATGCCTTTACGTGTCAGCCCGTCTGTGGGCCAGCGCGAGCCTGCATTCAGACGGGGACGTGGGCCACGCAGAATGGCTGTTTCCGCAATGGGATAGCCTTACCGCTTGGCGCTGATACGATCGCAACGCGGCTGTCGGGCAGTGGCTACGAGGTCGGGTATATCGGAAAGTGGCATCTGGCTTCAACAGCGGGCATGGGGAGCAAGGACGTTGACCACCGTGTCATATCGGTGCCGCCCGAGTACCGTGGCGGTTACAAGGATTTTTGGCTGGCGTCCGATGTTCTGGAGTCTACTTCGCACGGCTACGACGGGCACATGTTTGATAGCGATGGCAACAAACGGGAGTTTCCTGAGGGGCGATACCGTGCCGATGCCCAGACCGACTGGGTTCTGGAGTACCTTGACAGCCGCGATGGCGAGAAGCCGTTCTTTCTGTTTGCCTCCTATATTGAGCCGCACCATCAGAATGACCACAACTGTTACGAAGGGCCGCATGGATCGAAAGAGCGTTTTAAGGATTTTGTTCCACCGGGTGATCTCGTTGATACGGGTGGTAATTGGGAAAAAGAGTATCCCGATTATCTGGGATGTTGCGTCAGCCTTGACGAAAACCTGGGACGCGTCCGCTCGAAACTTGATGAACTTGGCATTGCTAATGAGACTCTGGTTATCTATGTCAGCGATCACGGATCGCATTTCTGTACCCGCAATTCGGAGTATAAACGATCCTGTCACGACAGCTCGATTCGGATTCCACTGGTGATTGATGGCCCCGGTTTTAAAGGGGGGAAGGTTATCGAGGACATCGCGAACCTGATCGATACGCCAGCAACGGTGTTGAAAGCCGCCGGAGTCGATATTCCGGACACCTTCGTCGGCCGCGCCCTGCAGGAGGTGACGGAGGGTCGTCCCGACGATTGGCGTGAAGAGGTATTTGTGCAGATCAGTGAGAGTCAGGTTGGTCGCGCAATTCGCACGCCGCGCTGGACTTATTCTGTGTCTGCTCCCGAAAAGAATGGCGGCAAGGACTCTGCTGCGGAAGTCTACGTGGAGGAATACCTGTACGATCTCGAAGACGACCCCCACCAGCGCAACAACCTGGTCGCCGCCCCGGCCTACACCGATACCCGGTGCGAACTCGCCGCCCGTCTTTCAGCACGCATGACCGCCGCTGGTGAGGAGCCCCCACGCATTGAGCCGGCTAGGGCTTGACCTGAAACATGCGTTGGCGCGGGGATCGCGTGGCGCTAACATTGTCGCTTGTCGAGAAACATAATTGTAATCTAAAGGCTCTTTTGTTTACATATATGTAACATTCCTCTTGTGGTTTCATTTCATTTTTGTATTTGTAAGTTGTTTATCTGGAGTCTGTTATCTTTATTAAGGTGGGGGTTTGTCTGGGTTGGCACGGTTGCTGCGATAGGTTGCAGTTAATGCGGTGATTATTGACATTATCTTCGGTGATTATTGACATTCTGCGTGAATGTCGTGATGAATGAAGACGACAAGTGATTTTATAAGGGGGGGGGGAAGTAATGAGTGAAGTGAAGGCAGACCAGATTACGGACATCTATGGTGAAAATGCATTTAGCCTGAAGGTCATGCGAAACTACCTGTCGGATGCGGCGTTTGAGTCGCTGAGCACGACCATTCGGATGGGAAGCGTTTTGGACGCTGGCATTGCGGATGAGGTAGCGGATGCGATGAAGACCTGGGCTTTGGAGAAAGGTGCCACTCACTTCACGCACTGGTTTCAGCCCCTGACGGGTGCCACGGCTGAAAAGCACGATTCTTTTGTTGTCCCTGATGGTGAGGGGGGAGCGTTGCTGAAGTTCTTGGGTAAGGAACTGATTCAGGGCGAACCCGATGCTTCGAGTTTCCCTTCGGGTGGTTTGCGTGCGACGTTTGAAGCTCGCGGCTATACGGCTTGGGATCCGACCAGTCCTGCGTTTATCAAAGAAGGCTCGAATGGTGCAACGCTGGCCATCCCGACGGCATTTTGCGGTTATCACGGTGAGGCGCTGGATAAGAAGGCTCCACTGCTGCGTTCGATGCAGGCCTTGAATACGCAGATTTGTCGCTTGGGTGAGTTCTTCGGAATAGATTCCGATGACAAACGTTCGCAGGCGACTTTGGGCGCTGAACAGGAGTACTTCCTGATTGACCGCGATCTATATGAAGCGCGTCTTGACCTGATCCAGACGGGGCGCACCCTGTTCGGTCGCAAGCCGGCGAAGCACCAGCAGTTGGACGATCACTACTTTGGAGCCATTAAGCCCCGCGTTATTGCGTTTATGACAGACTTGGATTACGAACTCTGGCGCCTTGGCGTTCCGGCACGTACGCGGCATAACGAAGTGTGCCCGGCGCAATTTGAGATTGCCCCGATGTTTGAGATGCTAAATCTGGCCGTTGATCATAACATGATCATGATGGAGACGCTGCGGAATGTAGCCGAGGAGCATGATTTTATCTGCCTGCTGCACGAGAAACCCTATGCTGGCGTTAATGGTTCCGGAAAACATAACAACTGGGCGATTGAAGGACCGGATGGCAAGAACTGGTTGACTCCGGGTGATAATCCGCATGAGAACGCGAAGTTCATGACGATGATTGTAGCCCTGATGAAGGCCGTCGATACGCACGCGGATCTGTTGCGTTCTGCCGTGGCTACGGCTGGAAATGACCACCGCTTAGGTGCTAACGAAGCGCCTCCGGCGATTATCTCGATCTTCCTGGGCGAGCAGCTCTTTGATGTGATTGAACAGATTGAAAAGGGATCTGCGAGCAGCTCTAAATCTGGTGGCGAGCTTAAGCTGGGTGTGACGTCGCTGCCGACTCTGCCGCGCGATGCGACAGACCGTAACCGTACATCGCCGTTTGCCTTCACTGGCAACAAATTCGAATTCCGTGCTGTGGGTTCCAAGCAGAACTGCGCTGGGCCGAACGTGGTGCTCAATACGATTGTTTCGGAAGCCCTGGACGAGATTTGTTCGCAGCTTGATGCGGATCTGTCTGCCGGAAAGGGATTCAACGAGGCCCTGCAGGCGATCCTGTCGGCGGCTGTCAAGAAGCACAAGCGCATCTTGTTCAATGGTGACAACTACACAGAGGAGTGGGTTGTTGAAGCGGAGAAGCGTGGTCTGCCAAATCTGAAGAAGACACCAGAAGCGCTGAAGGCGATGGTGACCGATAAGGCCATCATGCTCTTTGGGAAGTACAACGTCCTTTCAGAAGCCGAGCTGAGGTCACGTTACGAAGTTTATAGTGAGGCTTACGATGAACAGGTTGCGATTGAGGCACGTTGTGCGATTACAATGGCGAAAACGTTGATTGCTCCGGCTGCGTTTGAGTACCAGCTGGAAGTGGCCGAAACGATTAAGGCGGTTGAAGCGGCGGGTGTGAGTGATGTTGTTGGTACGCGCGATCTCTTGAACGAGGTTTGCGTCGAGACCAGCAAGCTTCTGTCCGGAATTAAAGCGCTGGAAGTGGTTGAAGCGGCGGGTGAGCCACTACAGACTCTAGACGCGATGGAAGTCCTGCGTGAAGCGGCGGATGCACTGGAAGGTTTGGTGCCGGATAACATCTGGCCACTTCCTTCCTACACAGAGATGCTGTTCACGTTCTAGAGCGGTTTTCGTAAATCTATTGGGGGTATCTCCTTTGTTGGACTCCCCCTTATATCTTGATATTTGTCACGACGTTCTTTGCTTGTCATCCTGAGCGGAGTCGAAGGATCTCATGGGCAACGGGTGACGACAGGCAGGAGATCCCTCGACAAGCTCGGGATGACGCACCCACTACAATGGGCTTAATGGGCGCCAGCCCGCCGCAAGCAGAAAAGACTGGCTTCATCAGAAAATCTTGGATGGAGAGACAATGGACGATCATCAGGACACAGGCCAACAGATGCAGCTCAAGCCGCTGGGGCTCTATGATCCAACCTATGAGCATGATGCCTGTGGGGTAGGATTCGTTGTCAACATTGATGGCGATCAGAGTCATGCAATCATCGAAAAGGGACTGGCAATTCTTGAAAACCTGAGTCATCGAGGCGCCACCGGTGCGGATGAGCATACGGGAGATGGCGCGGGCATTATGATTCAGGTGCCGGATGCCTTGCTGCGTAAGGAATGCAAAAGCCTGAAGATCGAGCTTCCCCAGGCCGGTGCTTACGGCGTCGGAATGTTTTTCCTTCCTCAGGATAACACTCAGCGACAAACCTGTGTGGATGTTGTGCAAACCGTTGTTGAGGATGAGGATGCCATTTTTTTGGGATGGCGCTCCGTGCCCGTCGATGGCAGTGTTCTTGGGGGGCGAGCACGGGCTGAACAGCCGGTTATCATGCAGGCGTTCGTTACCGTTAAAGGCGTCACGCAAGATGCGCTGGAACGCAGGCTCTATGTCATTCGAAAGCAGATTGAGAAGCGAGCCCTGCCAGTGGTTGATGGCAACCGCGAGGCTTTCTATGTTCCGAGCTTTTCGTCGCGTACACTTGTTTACAAGGGACTGATGATGGCCTCGCAGGTGATGCCCTTTTATGTGGACCTACAAGCGTCATCCATGGTCAGTGCCTTGGCCGTTGTGCATCAGCGCTACAGTACGAACACGTTTCCGTCATGGTCGTTGGCGCAACCCTTCCGCTATCTTGCGCACAACGGGGAGATCAACACGTTGCGCGGAAATCTAAGGTGGATGCGATCGCGCGAGCGGAATTTTAAGTCGGATCTGTTTCGCAGTGACATTGCCAAGATTGTTCCGGTCATCGAAGTGGGGGGCAGCGATTCGGCTTGTTTAGACAATGCGCTTGAGCTGTTGGAGCGTGGCGGTCGTTCCTTGTGGCACGCCATGATGATGCTGGTGCCGCAGGCGTGGGGTGAGTCTTATCCGATGGGACCGGATCTGCGCGGGTTCTTTGAGTATCACGCAGGGTTGATTGAGCCGTGGGATGGCCCTGCCGCAATTGCCTTCTCTGATGGTATGCATGTTGGTGCGCTGCTGGATCGTAACGGATTACGGCCTGGCCGCTATGCCGTCACAAAGAGCCGTGAAATGGTCTTTGCGTCAGAGGCAGGGGTGTTGGATCTGAAGCCCGAGGATATTCTAGAGTGCGGCGCGCTGCGTCCGGGGCAGATGGTGTTCGTGGATACCCAGGAGCGGCGAATTGTCCGCGACTACGAGATCAAGATGCGACTGGCACGACGGCAACCCTATCGTCGCTGGGTGAAAGAGAACCAGGTTGCTATTCATGGTTTCTTTAATGCGGTGTCGCCCCTGAATCCGGATCACGAGCAGCTTTTGAAACGTCAGCGGCTATTCGGGTATACGCGGGAAGATCTGCGCCGTATTCTGGATGTCATGGCATCCGAGGGCCATGAGCCGATCGGGTCGATGGGGTCCGATCAACCCTTGGCCGTTTTATCGGAGAAACCGCAGATTCTCTATTGGTATTTCAAGCAGCTCTTTGCGCAGGTCACAAATCCGGCGATTGATCCGATTCGCGAAGAACTCGTCATGTCGTTGATGACGTTCCTCGGCTCGCCAGATCAGATTCTGATGGAGGTGCCCCAACATGCGCAGCTGGTGAAGTTGCGCCATCCTATTCTGTCGAACGAAGATTTAGGTCGCATCCGAGATCTATCGGATGAGCGTTTTTCGTCGCGTATCCTTAAGATAGGGTTTCCTGTTGAAGGCGGGGGAGAGGCGCTTGGGTCTGCACTGGAGCGCCTGTGTGAACGGGCCGCTTCGGTCGTGCAGGCGGGATACCGGAATGTGATTTTGAGTGATCGGGATTTGCCAGAGGGAGAGGCCCCCATTCCTGCAGTGTTGGCGGTATCGGCGGTTAACCAGAGGCTGATCGAAAGGCGACTCCGAACCAGCAGCAGCTTGATTGTGGAGACTGGTGAGGCCCGCGAGGTGATGCATTTTGCGGTACTTCTTGGCTACGGTGCATCGGCCATCAATCCGTATGTTGCCTTCGATACTGTGGCGGATATGGCGATTCGCAAGCAACTTTCGAACACGGTGGGTGTGGCCAAGGGCATGGAGAATTACGTAACGGCGGTGTGCAAGGGTCTGTTGAAGACGATGTCTAAGAATGGTATCTCGACGCTGCGGAGTTACCGCAGTTCGCAAACGTTCCAGATCATTGGCATCAGTAAGCGCGTGGTGGATAAATACTTTGCAGGTACCGCTTCGCAGATTGAGGGCATGGGTCTGGATGAGATTGCGCAAGAGACCCGGGCGCGATACGAGGCGGCCTATGGCCGACAGCCCGGGGCGTCTTCGCTCCTGCCGCATGGTGGGCAGTATCAATACTCCACGGATGGTGAGCGGCATTTGTGGAGTCCGGATTCGATTCGCCTGTTGCAGACGGCCACCCGCACGAATGATTCTGATCTCTACAAGCAGTACGCGGCGCTGATCAATAATCAGGAGAAGCATCTCAGCACCCTGCGCGGCATGTTCCGCTTTAAAGCGTGTAAGCCGATTCCGATTGAGGAGGTCGAGCCGGTATCTGAGATCGTCAAACGCTTTGTGACTGGGGCGATGTCCTTTGGATCCATCAGCCGCGAGGCGCACGAGACGCTGGCGATTGCGATGAATCGACTCGGAGGCATGAGCAACAGTGGTGAAGGTGGAGAGGATCCTGCCCGCTACGAGCCGCTGCCCAACGGCGATAGCCGCAGTAGTGCGATCAAGCAAATTGCCAGTGGCCGATTTGGTGTGACCGCAGAATACCTTGTCAATGCCCGTGATTTGCAGATCAAGATTTCGCAGGGCGCAAAACCGGGTGAAGGGGGGCAGCTTCCGGGGCACAAAGTGAATGCCGAGATTGCACGCGTGCGCCACTCGACGCCGGGCGTGACGCTGATTTCGCCGCCACCGCACCATGATATTTATTCGATTGAGGATATTGCGCAGCTCATTTACGACTTGAAGAATGCCAACCGCGACGCCCGTGTGTCGGTGAAGTTGGTGTCAGAGGTTGGGGTTGGCACTGTGGCCGCGGGTGTGGCCAAAGGCCATGCCGACATGATTCTGATTGCTGGCTATGATGGGGGCACGGGGGCATCCCCGCTTTCATCCATCAAACATGCTGGCGGTCCTTGGGAACTCGGTCTGGCCGAGGCGCACCAGACCTTGTTGCTCAATGGTCTGCGTAATCGGGTGCGGCTGCAAGTGGATGGTCAGCTCAAGACGGGACGCGACGTGGTGATTGGGGCATTGTTGGGGGCAGAGGAATTTGGGTTTGCCACGGCCCCACTTGTGGTTTGCGGCTGCGTCATGATGCGCAAGTGCCACACCAATGGATGTCCTGTTGGCGTTGCCACGCAGGACCCCGAGCTTCGCAAGCGTTATACCGGAAAGCCAGAGCATGTCGTAAACTTCTTGACCATGATTGCGGAAGAGGCGCGCGAGATTATGGCATCGCTGGGTATTCGTACTGTCGATGAGCTCGTGGGTCGTGCTGATCTGCTGGAGGTCAACGACGCCATTACGTTTTGGAAGGTGCGCGGTTTGGATTTCTCAAATGTGCTTATGACGTTGAAATCGAAGCCCGAGGATCGCCGTTGCACACAGCAGCAGGATCATGGTTTGGAGACGGCGCTGGACAACAGCTATCTTGAAGCCGCCTGTGCTGCGATGGATGCAGGTAAGCCTTTCGTGGCGGAGACGAAGATTCGCAATGTAAACCGTGCCGTGGGCACGTTGGTGTCCAGCGAAGTTGCAAAGCGGTTTGGCAATACTGGGCTGGCAGATGACACGATCACGCTGAAATATCGCGGTGCGGCAGGGCAGAGCTTTGGTGCTTTTGCGTCAAAGGGCATGACGATGGTGCTTGAAGGCGAAGCCAACGACTACGTCGGCAAGGGGCTTTCTGGTGGAAAAATTATCGTGAAGCCGTATGTGGGTGCAGATTATGATCCTGCGGAAAATATGGTTGTGGGCAATGTTGTGCTTTACGGAGCCACAGGCGGGGAGGCCTATCTCAACGGGCAGGCCGGAGAGCGCTTTGCCATCCGTAATAGCGGGGCCTCTGTTGTCGTGGAAGGCGTTGGCGATCATGCCTGTGAGTACATGACAGGTGGCTGTGCCGTCATTCTAGGTTCAACAGGAGTGAACTTCGGTGCCGGTATGAGTGGCGGGATTGCCTATATTTATGATGAGACAGGCAATTTTGATAACCGATGTAACCTCGGCACGCTGGATTTAGAGCAAGTCAAGTTGGAGTCTGACCGCAAGCATCTGAAGCAATTACTAGAAAATCATGTTCAGTATACGGGAAGTCCGAAGGCGCAACAGATTGTCGAAAACTGGGATATGAGCATTCCCCGCTTCATAAAAGTATTTCCGATGGAGTACAAGCGTGCGTTGGGTAAGTTGAGCCGTGAGGATGAAGCAATCCAACGTGGTGAACCGGTACAGCAGTAGGGAGTTGAGCAATGCGGCATAGAGAACGCGGCTTTAGTGAAGTTGACCGAAAGAATCCTGGATATCGGCCAAAGGAAGAACGTGTCCAGGATTACCGTGCGGTTGAGTTGCGGCTGTCAGATGCAGATTTGCACGAGCAGGCGGCACGTTGTATGGATTGCGGTATTCCGTTCTGCCAGAGTGCGAATTCGTCAGTGGGCTGTCCAGTGGTGAATATTATCCCCGAGTTTAATGACCAAGTCTACCATGGCAAGTGGCGCGAAGCGCTTGAGCTGTTACTGGAAGGGAGCTGTTTTCCAGAGTTTACGGGACGCATCTGTCCGGCACCGTGCGAGGCCTCCTGCGTCTGTGGCATCAATGGCGACGCGGTGGCCATTCGTCAAATTGAATTGGCGGTGATTGAGCATGGATTCTCGCGCGGGTATGTGGAGCCGCGGATCCCCGAGACACGACGGCAGGAGTGCGTTGCGGTAGTGGGGTCCGGGCCCGCTGGGCTGGCGGCAGCTCATGGTTTGAACCAGGCAGGACTCAACGTGGTGGTCTACGAAGCGGGCCGCTATCCCGGGGGTATGCTGCGTTACGGGATTCCCGACTTCAAACTCGAGAAATGGGTGGTCGAGCGGCGAATTGAGCTGATGGAAAAAGAGGGCATCGTGTTTGAAGCCGGTGTTGAGGTGGGGGTTGATGTTTCTGCCCACTATCTCAAAGCGCGCTTTGACGCCATTCTATTGGCAGGGGGTGCCCGGGGGCCGCGCGATCTTGATGTCGAAGGCCGGGAGTTGAGTGGCATCGAATTTGCGATGGATTTCCTGACACAACAGAACATGCGTAATGGTGGTGAAGATGTCTCGCACCTGCCTGAAATTTCCGCCAAAGGCAAACGGGTTGTGGTGATTGGAGGGGGCGACACGGGTTCGGATTGTGTGGGAACATCGATTCGGCAGGGGGCCGAGAGCGTACAACAGTTTGAGATTATGCCGAAACCACCGATGGACCGCCCAGAGTCAACGCCCTGGCCGCAGTGGCCCAATAAAATGCGCGAGTCCAGCAGCCATCAGGAAGGGTGCGAGCGGCGCTGGTCAGTGACGACAAATGCATATCGTGGAAACGATGGTGCCGTGACTTCGCTAGAGTGTGCCGAGGTTGAATGGGTTTCCCCTGAAGGTGGCGGACGACCCAGTCCAAGCGTGGTGACCGGTTCTGCGTTTACGGTGGAAGTGGATCTGATTTTACTGGCGATGGGATTTGTCAGTCCTGGCAATTCGCCGCTTCTTGAGGCGCTCGAGGTTGAATTTAACGATCGTGGATTCGTGGCACGCCATTCTGAAAATGCGACTAGTGTGCCCGGAGTTTATATTGCCGGTGATGTTGCCGATGGGCCTTCGCTCGTTGTGCGCGCCATGCAGGATGGAAAGAACACTGCCAAGGGTATCATCGAGCACCTAGATAACGCGCAGTCGTAGTGGACGTTTAGAGTTGCCTGTTTTATGGCTCTTTATTTTCCGGTGTCTGCATCTACCGGAATCAGAACTTCATTTCGTCTCAAGAACCAGGGCGTAAAGGGAGGGTTGTATCGAGCCCATATAGGATCGCCTACAATGGTAAGATTCATCCTTTGAATCCATGATTCCAGTTCCAACTTGTGCTGTAGGTAGCGCTTCTCGCTCCAGAAGCCGGAGTAGCGTACGGCGGCCATCCGTTGGGCCGGAACCTGCCGTAATGTGACTTTTGGATCGTTAGGTTCTGGAAGACTTTCCAGAGTGTATGACGCTGGCATTGTGAAACTGACCACCCAGCCATCACTATCACGCTGCAGTCCCACGGGAGCCGTCATCTTGATCTTTTCCCCCTTTGGCTGTTGGGATACGGGGGCCGTCATTGCCACCTTTGCCCGTGACTGATTGCCCCTGGAGATGTAACCAAATAGCAGTTGAAATGCCTTATTGCCTGCGTCTTCCATGTTGCCGCCCACGACGGTCTCCGCAATGATGTGTGCTGCATATTCACGAATCTCGAATGCGTTGTCCTTCTTGATAACGTCGTACTTCGCTTCTTCGGTTGCCATGGCGTTGCTCGCTCCAATTGTCATGAGCGATGCTACAGCCGCGATTTGTAGAAAATGCTTCATTTTCAAATCCTCCGATATCGCACATACATGTTGTTGTTGAGCGGACAGGATGAACCTCTCCCCGCCATGTCCTTGTTTACCGGACTTGAAAGCCCTTGTACGATTCTTAGTCTAAGGCCTCTCGTAAGCCCAAGGCAAGCCATCTTGGCTAGCACATCGACGCCGTTTCTAGAGCGGTGAGCCCTTGCTTCGCGACCGAACCACCACCAAACTCGAATCGAGAGTAAGGTTGTGGATGATACGAAAATGGGCAATATTGAACACTATTCAAACATCCGTTATTGGATAGCCACCATAATAATTGTTCGGAGCGTGAGATAGAATGATCGAGCATGATCCATACTTACCATACAGAATCGCTGGGGTCATTCTCCTGACCGCAAGCTGCGTTCACGTATTCATTGTTTCAAGACGGGACCAACGAATCGGACACCCGTTGATGCACGCTCTCATGTGCGCTATTGTCGTGTGGCAAAGACTGGCAGTGGGGGCCTGTCCCATGCCGGATTGTTCGTTTACAATGCGATGACCTCGTAAAGGAGTTTAGTCAACTATGGCGATGCACTATCAGCCGGTGGAAAACGGCTACCAGATCATGGGAAGTCGGGAGCTGTTTAACCGCGGACTTTACGGCGGGCATGGGCATGACGACCACAATGAGCGCTATTTCACTCTGGCTGGCGATCAACCGTTGATCATGGGGTGTGTCACGGACTGGTGCGCGCGGCCGGATTGCACGCATGCGAAGGCCGGGGTGTTGATGCTTGGGGTTGCACATACGCCGGGGTTGCAGGTGCCGCAGTTCTGCTACACGGGGCAAAATGAGGACGATGGTGACCGGACGTCGCAGTGGTTCCACCACAGCGAAGGCACCGTCAGCACTTACCGCAATGGGTGGATGGAGTACGATCTGCAGCCATTCTTCCAGTGCTTCCCTCAGGTGAAGGCGCACGTGGAGGTGTTGCCGTTGCAGGAGGCCGACGGTTTTCTCGTGGCTCTAGACGTGTGGACGGATCAACGGACCTTTTTATGCATTGGCTTCGGGGGCGTAACGGGGTTTCTCGGGCGGCTCGAATTCCCTATCGTGCAGGCGCGTAACTTTCGCGTGGAAGACTGTCAGGATACGGTCATCACCACTGGCGTCAATCGGGCGCGCGTGCGCGGTCGGCATACGGATGAACTCGCAGCCGATCTGTGGGTTGGCACCAGCTTCACCTCAGAGGTGAGCGCCGCACCAGCCGCGGCAGCGCTGGCACATGGGCCGGGATTGTTCATGGCGCCGAATGCGGATGGGGGCGAGGCGCCCATGGCCCGGTTGACGTGCGCGATCGAGCCGCACCGTCGCCTGCGTGGGCACATCGTGGTGCTGCGCAACGAGCCTGTGGCTGTGCTAGACGATTGGCTATCGCGACCGAACGCCGCGGAACAGACGAAGCGGGCGATTCGCGCCAAGCATGAGATGATCGAGGTACAGACACCGGACGAAATGTTGAATCTGACCGTGCCTTCCACCGTGATCGCACTTGACGCCACGTGGCACGGCAAATCGTTTCACCACGGCACGTACGCCTGGCACACGCCCTATCTGGGCTGGCGCAACTGGTATGGCCCCACGGTATTGGGTTGGCACAACCGCGTGGATAGCGCCTTTCGCACCCATGCAGCCAACCGCGTAACCGAGTCCGACGGGCCGGAGACCGTCACGTACCACGGCCCCGGGCAGTATTCGCTCCTGACCAACAGCCATGGCTTTATCCCCGAGTTGCCGGATCGCCGCACTCTCTCATACAACATGCAAGAGGTTGGTGTGGACATGTTCCTGCACCATCTGGAGTGGACCGGCGATCTCTCTGCTGCCGCCGAGTTGTTTGAGGCAATTTCGGGAGTGCTTGAGTGGGAGGCGCGCCTTCTCGATCCCGACCATGATGGGCTGTACCAGAACTGGTTGAATACGTGGATTTCCGACGCACATTCGTACAACGGTGGCGGTTGCGCGCAATCCAGCGCCTACAATTACCGCGCCAACCGTACCATGGCGTGGCTGGCCGAGGCGTTGGGTCGGGATGCGGCGCCATTCAGGGAAAGGGCCAAGCGCATTCAACAGGCCGTGAAGAGCATCCTGTGGCAGCCTGGAAAAGGCGTCGTAGCGGAGTATGTGGATACGGTGGGGAATTGCCTCATACACGATTCCCCGGAACTAGGGACCATCTACCATACCATCGCGGCCGATATTGTGGACAAGTGGCAGGCATATCGCATGTTGCGTTTCACCGAGACGGGTCTGCGCAACGAGCGCACGCTGGCTCGGGGAGGACGGCTGGTGTGGTCGAGCAACTGGTGGCCGCACAATTACTCTAGTTGCGGGTTGTATACTTGTGAGAACCTGCACTTGGCATGGGGGTACTTCCGTTGTGGTGATGCGGCGCGCGGGATGGATATCCTGACCGCGGTGGTGGACGCGCACTTCATGAGTTCGAACCCCGGCATGGCTGCGCATTGCATGGCGGGCAGCGGTTATACCAGCGGATCGCAGGACTTTTCGGAGATTTCGAGCATGCATCTGCGCACGATTGTTGAAGGGCTGTTCGGCGTGCGCCTTGATTTGCTGAAGCGGACCATGGAGGTGGCGCCGAATGTACCGACCGAGTGGGCTTTTGCCCGACTGCGCGTGCCGGACATACGCGTGGATATAAAGCGGCAAGGCCGAGAGGACCGCATTACGCTGTCGACGCCGCATGACGCGGCACTGCGCCTTGCTTGGCCGTTGCGAGCAAAGACGGTCGATGCTGTGTTGCTCAACGGCGCGCCGGTAGCATATGAGCTTCTGGATGACGTCGGAGTGTGTCGTCTGGTGGTGGACCTTCCCGCGCCGGGGCAATCGGAGATCATGATTCGCCACGGTGATGCCTCTCTTCCGCAGTTGCAGGCACCGGATCGTTTACGCCAAGGGGAACGACTGATCATCGACGTGGACGGCGGCAAGATCGGCGAAGTTCGCGACGAGGCCGGCACTTGTACGGACGTCACGCGAACGCCTCATCGCCTGACCGCCGGGGTGGTTGGCAAACCGGGGCACCACACGCTATTCGTCAAGGTGACAGCAAAGCAGTTTTCGGCTTGGATACCAGTTGATTTTGAGGTCATGCCTCCACCGGTGCCGGAACCACCGACAAGGGGCGGCGCAGTGTTTGAGCCGCTGGCGATGGACCCGTTGTTCAACTGCGAACTGACCGCGATCCATCAGCAGGAGTACCGGCAGCCGCGGCCCGAGGGTTATTCTATCGGCATGCGGCTAAACGGGCGGTTTGGCTGGGACTGGAACCACGGGGGACATTTGGGCACGCTAGTGAACGATCGTACGCTGCGTGAAGCCGGCGGCATTTACACCACGCCGAACGGTATTTCGTTTGCCACGCCGCCCTCCGGCCCGAACGTAGCGTGTGCATCCATCTGGGAGAATTTCCCGACAGAAGTTATCGTTCCGCTGTTAGGATCAGGCAAGGAGCTGGCTGTGTTGTTCGTGGCCGCCACCAATCCTATGCAGGCTGCAATTGAAAACGCCCGGTTCATTGTTACTTACGATGACGGCAGCAGCATGAGCAAGGCGCTGGTGCATACGCGTAATCTTGATGATTGGCTCAACCCGGCAGTGCAGATCGCCAACGAAACCGTATGTTTCAGCACTGTGAATCATGGCATCGTCCAACGCTTGCGGTTGGACGCTGCCCGACCCTTGCGGTCACTAACGGTGCGCGCCGTAGCCAACGAAGTGATCATCGGTATTCTCGGCGTATCGCTACGCTGTTTGTGACCCAAGAGGATATTGCATAATAATGCCTTCGAGACCGACTGAGCAATCCGCGTTTTCGGCGCGGCCCACTCAGAGGTTCAAGGCAGACGTTGTGAGAAAGGAGATGAGGGTCTAAAGTGGGAGATCATCGGGGCAATCGGAGATAGGATTACCAGCGAGAACCAAGACAGCACGAAAACAGGGTTCTTAAACAATATCTTGGATTTTGAAAAGGTCAGAGCAAAGGGTGAAATTAGGACTAAGTTGTTCTTTTCTTCTGAGTGCGCGTTGTCTATAGTACAGTGCAATGTGTAACAACAAATTGTCAACGGGCCTTGTGGCATACTCACAGGCTGAAACAACGGAGGAACTCATGGTGAAGGTGTGTGATCGTAGATGTTGGTGTGGATTGGTTGCTCTACTTGTCATTGGCTTGGCAGGCTGTCAGACCATGGATAACTTAGGCCTGGGTGGTAAATCTGCCGATTCTATTCTATTGACACCTGCCCCGCCTCTGACCGGCCCCAAACCGATCAAGAAACAGATTGCCAACAGTGCCATTCAGCCCCCGAGCGCTATTCAACGCCCCAAATCGGGAAATCGCGCCGTGCGCACACTTGTGAAATCACAAGCGCTGACCAAAGAGTACAACAGCGTGGCCATTGCATTCCTGGGCAACGAAGCCAAGCGCTGGATGCAGGAAAAACAACGCAAGGCGGCACTTGATCAAGCCGTGACCGCACTTAAGCAAAAAATTAACATCACGAAGAACGAACAAGTCAAAAGCAGCATGGGCACGGCTGTAGGACTGATGATGCAACTTGCCGGTGGCGATGTCGGAAAAGCCGGCCGCTCCGTTGCCGGTGATTACTACATGGAAATGGACGGATGGATTGATGCCGCCTTTGATTTGGCTCAATTGGATTACAAAGAAGATGCCAGCCGTTTCTTCGAACACGGGATGAAGACTTTTCCGTATGCTGATCTCAAAGGCCGTTGTGCGATGGGCTACGCCATGGTCCATCCGGATGAGGCTTATGAGTTCCTGATGGCCAAGCTCGAAGCGCAAGTTATTGAAGAGGTTCAAGTCGCGATCAGAATGCTCGGACACCTGGCAGCTAGTGAGAATATGGATGCTGCACGCAAGTCGGCTATCATGGCTAAACTCATTGGCTATTCAAAAGGCATTATGAACGCATCATATCATAAAGACGCAATCTATGCGCTTGATGTATCTCATAATGCAGAAGCCGTACCCGCACTGAAGACGTTCATGAAGGGTATGATGGTTACCGACGAACTGCAGCGTCCTGCGCTCACCAGCCTAGCGCTCAATTACAAGGATATGGACTCGATTGTGGTCCTCAGAAGTATCCTCAACGCCGGTATGATGGCGTCTTACGATTGGGCGGACAAACAGTTCGCCTTCCGCGTTCTTGTCCGCGCCGGAGATGACTCGGGCTATATGTACGCTGAAAAAGAACTCAAGAAAGCGGCCAAAGGTTTTTTTGCGGACAAGAATGATCCGGATCTGAAGCCGGGCATCGTGAATTCACTGGTCGCATATGGCGACGCCCGAGGTGCTCGAGTCATGGGTGCTGCGATGAATAAATACGAGGACGATAGATGGATTAAGACTTGGATGGCCACGGGCATGTTACTCCTGGGCGACAGCTCCCAGATTGACCTCGCTCGGGCAAATCTCAATACGAAGGGATGGGAGTCTACATCCGTGGATATCGCCCGCGCTCTGGCGATGTACGGTGACACCACCGGTATTGCCACTCTCCAACGACTTGCCAACATGCGTGAAGTCCCGCGCAGCCCCAGCGTGCGTTTCGTGAAGATGCTCGCTGGTGCCGACAACACAGGGGCCAAGCAGAAACGGCTGGAACGGCTCCGCAGCAAGATTGCATATGCTCTCGGACAGATTGATCAACCTGCTTGCGTACCGATCCTCAATCAGTTGCTGACAGACCAATCCTACGCCGTCCGTCGTTCAGCGGCCACTGCACTCACGGTGATGACCATAAAGGAAGCGCTTCCGTGTATGACCACGGCCTTGGACGTTGACTATGGCATGGTCTCTAAAGGAAAGATCAACACCTCGCCCACAATGCACGCAAAGCTCGTCCGGGCTGGTGGTAACCGTTGGGGTGGCACCCCTGAGCTCAAACCGCTGTTGGAAAAAGCTGCTGTCAGCCGTTACGCCTCGGTCCAACTGCTTGGCACATCCATGTGGCGGTAGTAATGCGCCACACTACAGAGTAATGCTAGCTCGGTTTTCGGTGTCCTCACGCTTCAGCTCAATTGGTTATTTTTCATTGAGGCTTTGTTGATGTCTTCCGAGATGTTTGCCAAGTAGTAGAAACACCAACAGAATTAGTGAACGAGCTTTATCAGATCATTTTTTGATGTACTATCCTCCTTGTTCTTAATTGCGTTCTGTCAGCTTTGGCAGAACGCTATTACCCGACAGGAAACAAAATGAGAGATAGCCAAAACAAAAAAAAGCAACCTAACATCATTCTGATCAATTGCGACGACCTTGGTTACGGCGATCTGGCCTGCTACGGATCCGAGTGCAATGACACGCCGCACCTGGACCAACTAACGGCAGAAGGTGTGCGGTTTACCGATTTCTATGTGGCGTCCCCCGTATGCTCCGCTTCACGTGCTGCAATGTTGACCGGTTGCTATTCGCAGCGAATAGGCTTTGCTGACTGTCAGGTGCTCTTCCCGGGTCATGCGCAAGGCCTCAATCCGAAGGAATCCACGATTGCTAAGCAATTGAAGCAAGTTGGCTATGATACAAAGATCATTGGCAAATGGCACTGCGGCGATCAGCCAGAGTATCTGCCGACCAACCATGGGTTTGACGAATACTTGGGGATTCCATTTAGCAATGACATGGGGCGACAGGCGAATGCCCTTGATCGCCCCCCATTGCCGCTTTTACGAAATGATGAGGTTATTCAGCAGCAGCCAGATCAACGTGGCATTACCGAACGGTATGTAGATGAATCTCTACAGTTCATTCGCCGCGATCGGAAGAACCCGTTTTTTTTGTATCTGGCGCACATGTACGTCCACGTTCCGCTGTTTATTCCAAAGCAGTTTTTGGACGTCTCACGTAATGGTGCATACGGCGGCGCTGTTGCCTGTATTGACTGGGCAATGGGCATGATTGAGGCGGAACTGAACCGATTGGGCATCAAGGACGAAACGTTGGTCATTTTCACTTCGGATAACGGTTCGCGGGCTCGTGATGAAGGTGGCAGCAACGCGCCATTGCGCGGCACTAAAGCGCAAACCTGGGAGGGGGGGCAACGGGTTCCCTGCATCATGCGATGGCCGGGGAAGATTGCCGCTGGTTCGACTTGCGAGGGAATCGCATCTTCCATCGACCTCTTTGCCACCCTAACAGAGTTTGCTGGTGCGCCGTTGCCGACGGACACGACGCTTGACAGTATCTCACTTGCGGGGACTCTCTTGGAAGGAAAGCCAAGCAAACGGGACGTTTTTGCCTACTACAAAGGCCCAAACCTCGAGGCCGTGCGCAAGGGCGATTGGAAGTTGCACTTTTGTAAGATCAGATGGGCACCGAATGGTGCCGATGATCAGATGTCAGCGGAACTTTACAACCTACGTGATGATGTGGGCGAAGCCGATAACGTTTACGATAAGCATCCTGAGATTGTCGCTGAGGTCGAAGGGGTTGCCGAGGCGTTTCGGAAGATCTTTGGTGATCGTCGCCTAGACCGCGTAGGGACAGAGATCCGCCCGGCGGGTGTTTGCAAAGATCCCAAACCGCTGACCGAATACAGCGAGGATCATCCCTACATGATTGCCTATTACGACTTGGCAGATATGCCGGTCATGAGCGGCTAGCATCCTGTCGGGCTTAAAAAGATTACGCAATTAATTGATTTGACTGGGTTTTAGCGTTGCACTCGCTAACCTAAAGTATGTGCATATCTTCGAGTTGGGAATCCCGATTGGGGACCATCGGGAATGTGTGCCTACTTGGCCATCTTCTTAGTTTTCCTTCTCTTCGTAGCCTCGGCCGCCAGGCCGTGGCGTCCCGACGCGGTTGTGCAACGTGAGGGCCTAGATTGTGACTGTCTGGCCCTGCGGTCTTTTCAGTCTCTCTTCAGTCTCTGCCACTTGCTCAACGCCGTCTGGAGACCGGCATCCATCTTCCATTTCAGCCTCTCAGTTTTCAGTCGTTCCTATACAGCAAAGAAAACCACAGAGATTATGACCCTTACTCGCTTTCTTACTCGCGACACTTAATCGTTCACCTTCGTCGCACACTTAGTCGATTTTAGCAGTTGAAAGAACTCACGAGTCACCCACAGATTTTCTTGAAGTGCTCTTTATTAAGGGGGGCTACTTGCAGCCCCCTTCGCAACCGTCAAAGCAGTAGGTGCAGAGCTTCTCTTTGGGGAGACCGATGGCTTCGACGAGGTCGGGGAGCTTCTGGAACTTTAGCGTGGTGAGGTGCAGGCGATTGCGGATGCTCTCGACCATGGCGGTGTATTCGGGCGTGCTTGGATCTGCGTAGGCTGCCAGGTTTGCGTTCTCATCGCCCTCAATTTCCTTGATTGCTGTACGCGTCGCCAGATCCAGCTCGGAGCGGGAGCGGGAGAAGTTGAGGTACTTGCAGCCATAAACCAATGGGGGACAGGCGGGGCGCATATGGATTTCTTCTGCACCGTATTCAAATATGCGTTGGACGATGTCCTGAAGTTGCGTGCCGCGAACAATGGAGTCTTCGCAGAAGAGGAGTTTCTTGCCTTTGATAAGCTCGCGGATGGGAATGAGTTTCATGCGTGCCACCAGATTTCGCATACTCTGATCCTGGGGCATGAAACTACGCGGCCATGTCGGAGTGTATTTAACAAATGGGCGCCGGTAGGGCACTTTGGCCTCAACGGCATAGCCGATGGCGTGGGCGGTTCCAGAATCGGGTATGCCGGCAGCAAGGTCGACCACTTCGTCGTCATTGCGGGCTAATGCCGCACCGCAGCGATTTCGGGCATCTTCTGTATTGATGCCTTCATAGCTTGAGGCGGGGTAACCATAGTAGACCCAGAGAAACGAACATATTTGCATTTCGTCGCCAGGCAGCGCCTTCTGTTCGATTCCATCGGGAGTCAATAGTACAATCTCCGCGGGTCCGAGATCGCGTTCGTGCTCAAAGTCCAGATTTGGAAGTGCACAGCTTTCGAATGTGGCGGCAACACTGCCGTCTTTTTTCCCAAGAATAATAGGCGTTCGACCGCGACGGTCTCGTGCGGCATAGATCCCTTCGTCGGTCAGAAGCATGATGGAGCAGGAGCCTTCAATCTGTTCCTGGGCAATGCGTAGGCCCTTGGCAAAGCTATCCCCCTTGTTCACCAGCATGGAAACCACTTCGGTGGGGTTGACTTCGCCGTTGCTCATTTCTGCGAAGTGAATACGGCGATCGTGGCAGGCATTGAAGGCGAGGGTCTTGAGATTCTGGATGACACCAACGGTAACGATGGCGTAGGTGCCGAGATGGGAGGAGATTATCAAGGGTTGGTCATCGGTGTCGCTAATGACACCAATACCCATGTTGCCGCTCATATGGCCGATATCGTCCTCAAACTTTGATCGGAATTGGGTGTTGGTGATGTCATGGATATAGCGGCAGAACCCGTTGCCGTTTTTGGTGGCAAGACCACCGCGGACGGTGCCGAGGTGGGAGTGATAATCTGTTCCGAAGAACAGATCCGTAACACAGTCTGTTTTTGATGCGACTCCAAAAAACCCACCCATGACGATCTCCTGTTGTGGGCTGTGATGCCCGTTGATGTTGTTAGAAATGTTTCTTTATGAGAATCTGGATCCAGTGCTATTTGTGATGAAGCACTTCACTTCCTGCTCCTGTGCGTCGGCGGTCAACACAATGGTTTTGCCTTCGGTGATGAGTCTGTTTGCCGGGATTACTTTGATGGCGTCTTTCCACTTCTCCGCAGCGGGGACGAGATCAAGTAATCCTGAGGGCGTGTTGAGGAAAAGGTCTTCATTGAGATAGCTTCCGGGTTGAGAGGGGAACAACGCTAGGTAGAGCATGTTGACCTCGACAAGCTCATTGAGAAAATGCGTTCCGAGCGAGACGTCCGGGATTAGATTTTCGTGCATGGTGACGATCTCGCAGAGGATGGATACGCCATTGATATCTGCGAAGCTGACGGGAATTCCCAGTGATGGACTGCTGGTGCCCCATCGCCCCGGGCCAAGTAGTGCCGTGATGCCGTCTCTGTTGCGTTTCTTCAGCGCTCGGTTAACATCACCAAGCGTGCTTGCAATCACGTAGCGTTCTGAAACAGGAAGCGCGCCATAGACTTCAGGAACCACATAGACGAATGTGTCAATCTCCGTGATCCGGCTCTGTCCCACGACGGCACTATGGGCTGCAATGATGCGATCCTCATCTTTGACTTCAATGTCCGGCAGCTCGATCGCGGTTGTGCCCTGAACCTGGAGAGGTCGGCATTGTACAAGGTTGATCCTGTATTGCCCATCGTCATCAAAGTTAACGGTGAATTCAATATCCACGGGGTAGTCGTATGCCTCATGCAGGACATGCAGCATTTCTCGCATGGTTTCGATAAACTGGGTTTGCTTGAGTAGATTGTCGAACGTCAGAAAGCGAGGGGATGCTGGTGCGGGGGTTCCGGGTCGCTGGCTTTGGCGGGCGTTTCGCACGGCTTCCTGGTCGACGGACGTCGCGAGATCAAGCGGAAGTTTATCACAGGAGCCGATGAGATCCTGGAAGTGGCCGGAGGTGAGGTGGTTGGCCTCTAGGTCGATATAATCGACGCGGCGTTGGGCGTATTGCTTGACCTCGTCAAAGCTGTGTTCGGGGCGGCGGTCGGGAGCATTGAGGGCGATGATGCGTGTGTAGTCATCATCGGAGCGATCGACGGCGCGGGTCCCAAGCCCGAAGACGAGGCGGATGACCCCGGCCGCGGGGTCGATATCTTTGCTCCAGACGTAAGGGTTAAAGGAGAGTCCGACGCCGGCAATGGGGGGGTAGAAATTTTTGCCATAGGCTTTGCCGGAAACGCGCATGACGAGCAGACCCATCTGCTCGTCTTTGTCGAGCATGCCGCGGCGATCCCGGTAACGTAGCGCCCGTTCGCTTATCGAGCTGGCGTAGATGGTGCGTACGGCGGCGAGAAAGTCCTCAAGCCGTTGGGTGCGCGGCCCCTGATTGGCGCAGAAGACGCTTTCGTATTTTCCGGCGAAGGCGTTGCCGAAGTTGTCTTCAAGGAGTGAGCTTGAGCGCACAATGAATGGGGATTGGCCAAAGTAGTCGATCATCTCCTGGAATTGGCGGATGGTGCGGTCAGGGAAAGAGCCGGTGATGATGAGGCATCGGGCGCGGGTGGCGTTTTCGTAGAAGTCGGTGGTGTTGCGCTGCTGTCGCCGAGTCCACCAGATGCCGTTGCGTACAAGATAGGAGTAGAAGACGTCTGATCCGATGAAGAATGAGTCGTGTTCTTCAAGCGCACTTGCGACCGCAGGGGATGATCGTTTTATGATTGCACGTGAAAGCAGCATGCCGACAGCTTTCCCCCCAATGAGGCCGGTGCCGATCATGCGGCGGCGGACGTCGAGGATGTCTTCAAGGGTGAGATAGCGTCGCGTGAGATTTTGCATCGTTTCATCGCGTGTGATGACCATGGGGACGAGTTGTTCGAAAGGCCCCTGCTCATCTGATTTCGGTCGCATGCCGGTGTGCACTTCGTCCAGAACTTCATGAGCGTCAAGAAAGGCGCGTTCCCAGAAGCCGGGTCGTCGGTCGGAGTAGAGGCCAGACCATTTGGCTGACGTAAGGATTTCCGCGATCACCACACTGTCGCTGATGGGTCCGACTTCATCGGCCTTCCATCGGTGCAGCATATTCATTGTGGTGGAATAGCGATGTTGGACTTTAAGGGGGCGAATGTAGAGGTCCTTGTGGTGGTAGACGTCGAGGAAAATCTGGGTTGTTTCGGTTATAGGATCGATCGCGCGTGGCGAGTGGTGGTTACGGAAAAGGGCAAAGTAGGCCAGTGTTTCGAGGTCAAACAGGTAGGGGCAAGTTAGTTTGAAAAAGTTGCCAAGCATTTCGTCGGAATACCAGCAGTCGGCTAGCTCCGAAATGCAGTCGAATACGTAGTAGGCGCCGCGCCCGGCTTCGCCAATAGCCTGATGTACCTTGCCAATAAAGGTTTCGAATCCTTCATCCGGGCGAAAGGTGTAGGTGCGCACATTGGGGCTTTCGGGAATCAGTGCCGCATGGTTGCCAAAATGAAAATAGACGATGGTCTGGGAGGTGCTAAGGGCTTCCTCAATGTAGGGAGTGACGAGCGCTTGGTAGTCTTCGATCTTGTCGATTTGCCAGACGACATTGTCTCCGGGGAGAATCCCCCGCAAAATTTTGTCGAGTCCGGGTATTCCCGTTGAGAAGTGGTAGGTATCCATCCGTACAGTCTTGATGCTAGTGGTGTTGGTGACAAGAAAAAAGGCGACCCTGCAAGATGCAGGGCCGCCTTGTGACTCCGAGATCTGCCATCAGGCAGACCAAAGGGAACTTACACCAGGCCCTGATCCAGCATGGCGTCAGCCACCTTGACAAAGCCTGCGATGTTGGCGCCCATCACGTAGTTTCCGGGTTGGCTATATTCTTCGGCAGCGGCAACGCACTGTTCGTGGACTGCAACCATGATGCCGTTGAGTTTCTGGTCGACTTCTTCGCTCGACCAAGACAAGCGCATTGAGTTCTGGCTCATTTCGAGACCGGACGTGGCAACGCCACCGGCGTTGGCCGCTTTGCCCGGGCCGTAGAGGATCTTCTTGTCGATGAACTGATCCACCGCTTCCGGAGTGCTTGGCATGTTAGCGCCTTCGCAAACAACGTAGCAGCCGTTTTCGAGAAGAGTCTTGGCGTCGTCGCCGTTGATCTCGTTCTGTGTGGCGCTCGGGAATGCGCAATCACAGGCGATGCCCCAGGGGCGCTGTCCTTCGAGATAGGTCGCCTTGAAGTTGTCGGCGTACTCTTTGATGCGTCCGCGACGGACGTTCTTGAGATCCATGATCCAAGCGAGTTTTTCAGCATCAATGCCATCGGGATCGTGGATGGTGCCGGCGCTGTCGGACATCGTGACGCATTTGCCGCCGAGTTGGGTGACCTTTTCGACCGTGTACTGAGCGACATTACCGGAACCGGATACGGTGACGGTTTTGCCGTCAAAGGTTTCTCCGCGAGTTTTCAGCATCTCTTCGGCGAAGTAGGTCGAGCCATAACCGGTGGCTTCTGGACGAATCAGGGAGCCGCCCCAGTTGAGGGCTTTGCCTGTCAATACACCGACGAACTCGTTCCGGATGCGCTTGTACTGTCCGAACATGAATCCGATTTCGCGACCGCCCACGCCAATGTCTCCGGCGGGAACGTCCGTGTCGGCACCGATGTGGCGTTGAAGTTCCGTCATGAAGGACTGGCAGAAGCGCATGACTTCGGCGTCAGACTTGCCCTTGGGGTCAAAGTCGCAACCGCCCTTGCCGCCGCCCATGGGCAGTGTGGTCAACGCGTTCTTGAAGACCTGTTCAAAGCCGAGGAATTTCAGGATGCTCTGGTTGACGCTGGGGTGGAAGCGAAGTCCGCCTTTGTAAGGGCCGAGGGCGCTGTTGAATTCAAAGCGGAATCCACGGTTGATCTGTACTCCGCCTTTGTCGTCTGTCCAAGGCACCCGGAATATGATTTGGCGCTCTGGCTCGCAGATGCGTTCGAGAATTTTGGTTTCGGCATACTGTGGATTGCTTGCCATGACGGGCTCAAGTGAATCGAGGACTTCTTTGACGGCCTGGAGAAACTCCTGCTCACCTGCATTGCGACGCTGGACGGTTTCCCATGCGCTTTGGATTGCTGTTGCCATGGTTTGACTCCTTCTGTTGGGGTTTCTATTTGGGTGGCCACTATGGCTACCGAATGCCGTCTATAATTAGGTATATCGGCAAGTATAGCAAAGATAATGAGCAATATATGGCTTTGATTGGATTGCGTATATACGGCATCAATGCCGTATTAAGTGGGTTGTTGACTTGCGGGTGTAGGCGAGAAATGGTAATGGTTTTGCATTTATGGGGAAAATAATGCGGTAAAAAGAAGCGGCGGCAGCGCGCCACTTTTTTGGAGGAGAGTGAGATGGCGATGCGAGTAGGTCGGGTTCGTAATGCGATTTTAAAGGTATTGAGTGAAGTAGATGGCCCTGCGGGTGCCGCAAAGGTTGTGTCGCGCCTGCAAACGATGGGTTTGAGTTTTCAGCCTCGAACGGTTAGAGCACATCTGCTTGAGTTGGATCGCGAGGGGTTTACTGCGCTGAAGAGCCGTCGTCTGGGGCGGATTCTGACGGATCGCGGGAGGCGGGAGCTGACCAATACCGATGCGTTTTCGCAGTTGGGGTTTGTCGCGGCCAAGGTGGATGATCTTGGGTATCGGATGTCATACAATTTGCGCTCGGGGCGGGGGACGGTGGTGGCGAATCTTGCGTTGATGAGCGACCGCGATCTCTCGCGAGCGCTGCTCTATGTGGCTCCTATCTTTCGTTCGAACCTGGCTGTCAGCAATCGACTTGCCGTCGTGCGGGCAGGAGATCAAATTGGAGGCTTTACGGTGCCCATAGGATCCGTCGTGCTGGCTACCATTTGCAGTGTTACCGTCAATGGTGTTCTGCTTTCAAATGGAATCCCGGTGACGTCGCGCTTTGGTGGGCTTCTGGAGATGCGCGACGGGTTGCCGCTACGTTTTGTGGATGTGATTGAATACCGAGGAACGACGGTTGATCCGTTAGAAGTCTTTATTCGTGCGGGGATGACGTCGGTTTCGCAGTGTGCAAAGACAGGGAATGGAATTATTGGTGCGAGTTTTCGTGAAGTGCCGACGTGTGCGGTCGCGTTGACCCGCCGGGTGCTCTCTCGTTTACGGGATCATGACTTGGGCGGGGATCTTGCCATGGGCGAGGGAAGTCTGCCTCTTTTTGATATCCCCGTGACGGCAGGTCGCACGGGGCTGATTGTGATCGGTGGCTTAAATCCCTTGGCCGCTTTGCACGAAGCTGGAGTACGTGCAACAACCGGCTCGCTTTCAGGCCTGGCGGACATTTCTCAGTTTATGCCATTCGAAGATGCTGCAAGGCTGGGCAAGCGTAGTTATCCCTATGTGGATTAGCTTGTCGGTCTTTGGTGCATCACGCAAATCTCTCCATTCTTGCGATTTATCTGTTCTTTTTAGCCTGAAGGGGGTCATGAGAGACCTGAGGTTGTGACTGTCGCGCACAGGTGCCTTCTTTGCGCAACCGCGTCGGGACGCCACGGTCCACCGGGTTGCGTTGACTGCAAGGTGGACGTCGGCCTCCGGACGGCGTTGAGCAAGAGAGAGCGATTGGACCGATTTGCGTTTCTCCGCGGGCGGGGAAGAAGCGGCCACTCTGATCGTCGAGCTGATTGGATATGGATCCAGATCGTCATCACAAAATTGTTGTAGTGTTGGACGTCCTCGGCCAATTTTCCACTTGCGGCCTATCACGACTGGGATTGGTCGAGACGACCAACGCTACAGGAATGCAATCTTCGGTTTGGTGCGTAGGTGGCGCCCTCGCCCCGGTGACGAGCCCGATGGAGGCGTAACTGAAAGCTGAATCTGTCGCGAGTGGCTCACCTTAACGATTCCGGCTACAGGTGTTCGCGGATGATGTTGCGTTGGTGGGTGAGGTCGGCAATCTCTGTTTGCCAGAAGGCGTCGCTGCCCCAATCGGGGTAGAGGGTGCGAAAGCGGTAGTCATTGATTTGGCGGCTGCACCAGGCGAGGAAGTAGATGATGCGCATGGCACGCAGGGGCTCTATAAGGCGAAAGGTGTTGTTGTCGAATTCGCGGAATTGCTCGTAGCCTTTTAAAATCAGGTTGAATTCGCGGCGGCATTTGTCGGCTTGATCCGGCAGCAGCATCCAAAGATCCTGAACGGGAGGTCCCATCATCATGTCATCGAAGTCGATGATCATGATGCCTTCGCTGGGGCGGTCTAGCAGGTTCCCACCATGGCAGTCGCCGTGAATACGAATGAATTCGGCATCGTCAAACAGATCGTCGATTAGATCCAGAATGCTGTTAGTGATTTCTTCGAATGCGTCTTCATGTTGTGGTGTCACGATGCCGTTATCAAGAAGGTGGACGATGTGTGTTTCGGTGGATTCGGCGGGGTGTAGATTGGTGCGTGAGGGTGCAATGGTTTGGGCGCCAACGGAGTGAATGCGCCCAAGGAGGCTGCCGATGCGCCCCCAGTCTTTGTCCTGGTTGGCTTCAAACTTGCGACCGAATCGTTTTGGGAAGAGCGTGAAGTAGATGCCGTTGTCTTCATAGAGTGTGTTGCCATCGGGAAGCACGATAGGGGCGATAACCGAAATTTCGGCGGCTTGGCAGGCCAGTACAAAGTCATGCTCGTCTTGAAGCGCTTCTTTTGACCACCGTTCCGGGCGATAGAATTTGGCGATTAAGCGTTCGCCGTCGTTGGCCTCCACTTCGTAGACGCGGTTGATGTAGCTGGGGAGAGGATGTGCCATTCCGGTCATGCGTCGCCCTGTAGCGCGTTCGACCGCATTGAGCATTACATCTGGCACAAGGTCTTCAAAATCGGAGGTGGTCATGGGGTGGGGATATTGGGCATAGGTGATAAGCTAAGCAAGGCTTAAAGGGACTCAATATTCAATATTCAACAAGGAATCTCCAATGACCAAATGGGAGTCTTTTCGCTATACAGACGGCGACAGCAAAAGGTCTCATGAAGTCTGGGCGAAGTTTCCCTTCTTGGATATTGAAATCTCCTGGAGTGCAGAACTCTTTTCGGATGGGATCTGGCGTGTTGGCGTTCAGTGCAGCATTTTAGGTGTTTCAAACCGTTGAAGCGTTCCTGTGCTATGACCGATTTCTGACCATTGTGCAATGGGAAATTTGATTGTGACAACACTGCCGGGGGGGATTGCGTTTAGGGGACGGTCCTGAAGCCGATTCGAAAGTTCTGTTATAGCGGGATTGTGCCCAACGAGTGCGACTGTGTTGTGCTGGGTTATGATATTGGAGATCAGTGTCATGAGATCAGCGGGATCAGCGTCATAGATTATTTCTTCCCATTGAATTCGGCTGGGGTCATATCCAACGCCGCGCGCAATGGTTTCTGCTGTTGCCGCGGCTCGGGTGGCTGGGCTGCTGATTAGAATGTCAGGAGCAAAGCCCGTTTTGTGGAGATGCTGAGCCAGATGCTGCGCGTCCATCTCACCCCGTTGACTGAGCGGGCGCTCGATGTCGCGCATGCTGCCGTGCCCAGAGGCCGCGTTTGCATGTCGGATCAGCGAGAGTTGCTTCATACGCTTAACTCGGAAATTTCCGCTTCCAAGCGTGCAATCTTGAGCTTGAGTCGGTTGAGTTCCTCAATTTTCTTCTGTTTGCACAGCGCCTTAGTGCGGCGTTCGTTGTCGGTGTCGTACTGAATTCTCGTGTGTAGCACTGAGACGGCAAAGGCCTCGGTTGGGTCATCTGAGAGCCCTGCCGTCTCTGGCGTGGCTACGATATAGACATCATATTGCGAGAACAGCTCCAAGAGTCCCGTCAGAACTTCCGATGTTGTGCCCAGGCGGTCCATTCTTCGCACGATGACGCGTTTGATAAGACCCTCCTCGATCGCGCCGATGAGAGCCGAAAGCGCAGGGCGTCCTTCCTGATCTTCTCCGTAGGCCCAGCATGAAGGCGGGATTTCTCCAGCATAGTCCATGTCGGTAAAGACGTGTTCGTATGCCACCGTCAGGCCATGTTTTGAGGCAAGGGCGCGAGCGGTTTCCTCTTGGTGTTCAATGGAGAAGCCGTGGTGGCCTTTGGCGTGCCGAGAGCTACGGGAATATATGCAGGCTTTCATATTGGCGATATCGTACTCGTCGGTTTTAAAAACGTCAATAATATCGAGAGCCGGATGCCGGATTCGAAGTAGTTCTCGGCTTATGTTGCGTGCGTCGTTATGTTGCGAAGCAGTTTACGGAAAAGTTGTCGATATAGACACCATATCTATCCGCATCCTTACATCGTGAACTGCCGCGAGAACTCTATCACCCCTAATTATTTCGTCATCTTTGCCGTAAACTCCATCGTCCGCTACGGATGACGCACTGCTTTGAGTGACGACCTGTTTCGGGACGAGACCCAGATCTCCGATCTCTGTCTTCCGACCTTTGTCGAGGTGAAAACGACAGACACGGTTTTCATTTAACCCGCTGTTGTTTCCCAAATCCGCTCCAGACAATACTCTTTCCTTGCCGATACGAGCAGGTTTTGGGTATGTTGCTGTCATGAAACTTTCTATTGTTATTCCGATTTATAACGAAGTTGAAACGATTGACGAAATTATACGGCAGGTATTGGCGGTTGATATTGGTATGGATCGTGAATTGGTCTTAGTTGATGATTGCTCACAAGACGGTTCGCGCGACAAGCTTGAAGCCATTGGACGTGAACACCCTGAGTGTAAAATTTGTTTTCACGAGATCAATCAGGGCAAGGGTGCTGCGCTTCGTACGGGGTTTGCTGCGGCATCGGGTGATCTGGTGCTGATTCAGGATGCCGATCTGGAGTATGACCCCAAGGATTATCCCCGTCTGTTGGGGCCTGTTTTGGAAGGTCATGCCGATGTTGTTTATGGATCACGCTTTTTGGGCGGGGGTCCGCATCGCGTGGTTTTCTTCTGGCACTCTATTGGCAATCGCTTTCTCACGTTGATGTCCAACATGATGACGGATCTGAATCTGACGGACATGGAGGTTTGCTACAAGCTCTTCAAGCGTGACGTGTTGGAGGGGATTGTCATCAAAGAAAACCGCTTTGGATTTGAAGTCGAGATTACGGCTAAGGTTGCGCATGGCAAGAAGTGGCGTATTTACGAAGTGCCGATTTCCTACTATGGTCGGAGTTACGCAGATGGCAAAAAAATCACTTGGAGAGATGGCATGCGGGCGCTCTGGTGTATATTTAAGTATCGCTTCATGGATTAGGCGTTGTGTCGCACATCAGTTGTCGTTTGTAGGACGTGCTTCCTGTATTCAGGAGCACGTGTCTGGACGTCTATGCGATACGCGCTCCCGGAATACAGGGAAGCACGTCCTACAGCGTTGCGCGTGTGACATGACACTAGGCGTTGTTTTTCTCGGGGATGAGAGAGTTTTCGACTTGAGGCCGTGATTGTAAGCAAGGAATTTATGAAGAAATTGGCAGTGTTGTTGGCAAATGGGTTTGGTTTGGGGTTGAGCCCTGTTGCATCAGGAACGGTTGGAACGCTCCTTGCTTTACCTATTGTCTGGTGGTTTTGTCAGTTGTTGGAGTCTCCTGGAGGGGTAGCTGGGATATTAATACAGTGCGCAGTTGTGATTGCGTTAAGTTTGGTTGCTATTCCCATTTGTAGTGTGGCGGAGAAGCACTATGGGACGAAGGATGATGGTCGAATTGTTGCTGATGAATATCTGACATTTCCGATTTGTATGATTGGGTTGCCATGGAATTTCTGGGTTTTGTTGATTGCATTTCTGAGTTGTCGTTTCTTCGATATTGTGAAGCCGGCCCCCGCGAATCAACTACAGCGCATTCATGGCGGTTTTGGAATTGTCATCGACGATGTTGTGGCATCGCTTTACAGCCTTGCTTTCAATGTGGTGGTGGTACACTTTGTTTTGGGCAAGTTTATTATTGTTAACTAAAATCAGTGGCGGAAGAAGCGCCACTTAAAGGGGATTCGTTATGGTGAATTCACGCATGCTTATCTTGGGTCTTGTGGTTTGTGGAGCACTTTGTGTTGGTGTGTTCTGTGGATGCGAGGATGGCCCTGATATGGAGAATGTCGACAGTCAGTTCGATGGGAGTTCTTCCACCGCAGATACGACGGGGACAACAGCTGCATTGATGGCCGTCTCGCCTTCCACCGCTATTTTGGCCAATGACAGTGCGGTGGTCTCGTTTACGCTCTCTGGTGCTTCCGGCACGGCAACCTGGTCGGTTCAGGACATTTCCAAGGGTAGCATTCTGACCCAGAGCGATAGTGCGGCAACGTATACGCGTGCTGCGGCGGGTGACAACGTGGTGATTGCCACTGCGGATGGCACCGCAGTTTTTGCGACAGTCTCACAGCCGTAGGAGGTTCTTATTATGGCAAAGCATCAAATCAAAGTTCTCATATTCAGTTTTGTACTGGCCGCCAGTAGTCTTGTTCTTTTGCCTGTAGCAATGGGGCAGGTTAGCGGGACAGTGATTAATAATTCTGAGTGGACGAATAATGCGATTTCAGCGATTTCAGTGCCACCGCACTGGCCTGTTGCACCGGATGGTGGTATTCGTGGTTCCGGAAAAGTGATCGTTGAATTGCTTGATCTCTCTAACCCTGATGATCCTCAAAGGACGCATAATGATTATTTGGTGCCGCCGGGAAGTGTAACCAACTTACCCGTCTCTTTGCCGGTAATTATGGATACTAACGGGGTCTATTCTCTTGGGGATTCGGCACTTGCTGCTGGGGAATACAGGGTGAGAGCCTGGATTGATGGCAATGAGAATGGAGAATGGGATGAGGGCGAGCCTATGGGAACAAAAGATCTGACGCTTTCCGGCTCTGTCTACACGGGAACGAGTCCTTCCGACGATAATATCATCAGAATTGAAGACGACGCAGATGGTGATGATACAGTCGGCGACGGTATGGCCGATTGGTGGGAAGCCCACTGGTTCGGTGATTTAGCTCAGACAACCGCGATGGACTATGACAATGATGGGCTTTCCAATGGGCAGGAGTACGAGCTGATCAATTCTACTACCGGCGTTATGATTAACGTAGCTGGTGGTGCTTGGATCAGCTTTACGAATGTTTTCGTTGAGCCCGATAATTGGGATACCGATTACGATGGTATGGACGATGCGTGGGAATTGTTTTACGCCCCAGATTTGAATCCTGTTGTCTCCGATTGGTTAGGCGATCCTGATCTCGATGGTATCAGCAATTTTGAGGAATACACGGGGCCAGATGGCATTGGCTGGCGTCGTGACGCAAATGGGGATAATATTGCCGAGTACACGACGTCGCGGGACGCGCTGAATCCTATGTCTGTGGATTCGGATCAAGATGGAGTAAGCGATGGGGATGAGTTTGGGCTGTATCTCTCACATCCTGTTCACTCAATGAGTGGTACCAATTTCTACCCGCGCAGTTTGGAAATGTCCCTCAATGGTAACACCAATGGAGTCGCTATTTCGGATACGAGTACCAATATGTATGCGTTTGGTTCTGGTGGCGGAACGGTTGAGTTTTGGGTGCGGCCCGGTGCGGATGGGGATGGTGTTGTTTACGGGTTTACAAATGTTGTGGTAGGGATGCCGCATTTTCGGATTTCATTGGAAGACTATCGTCCAAAATTGGAGATTCTGAGCGGATCTATTGTGAGGGCTTTTGTGGGTGGTGTTGGCGCGAATGGCTCCGTGCAGCAGCTTGATCCGGATGTATGGACGCATGTGGCCTGTGTGATTTCGCCGCAAAACAACAGTTTGGTTTTGTATATTGATGGCGTTCTTCTGATCGCGCAAGAGTACTTTTTGAAACCTTATTTTATGCTCGGGAATCCCACGGTTTGTCAGGACTTTACTGATGGCTATCTGGATGAGTTGCGTGTTTGGAATTACCCGCGTTCTGCCGCTGACATCGAATATTGGGCGAGTCGCTATTATCCGGCTCCGGGTTACATCCAGGATCAGGCCACGAGGGCAAGTGGAAGCACGGCTTCGATGTATGAATACGCGAAGCCGCTACTGGGGTATTTCAGGTTTGATGATGGTGGCCTGAAAGTGGAGAACTTTGCTTTCATCAACTATGGTCTCTATCCCAATGCAAACCCGTACTATCTTGGAACAAATGTAGCGGCGGCAGTGACGAAAGACCAGGCTGCACCGATGGCGGGATCGGATGATGCCGATGGAGATGGCCTGCCCGAGTGGTGGACAGAACTCCACGGTATTGAAAAGTATCTGGAGTTCTATAGCTCGGCGTATGGCCCCATTCGGGAGGGGTGTCCTGATGACGATGCTTTGCTGCAAGGGTTTGAGTATTTCAGATCATTCCCGGCATATGGTTCTGTAGGCACGTCCGAAGAATGGCAGGAGGAAGGTGGAGTTATTTTCCTCAGTCCTAAAACAGCTCCAGACTTTTATGATGCCGATCGGTCTTCGTATATGCGTTATGTCTATCTCTTCTCGCAGCCGCAAGAGTGCCCGTTGAAGATCTACACACCGGGCATGTTGTCTACGATTATTACCGTCAACGGGACGCAGGTGACAACCGTGGGGGATGAAGCAAACACGGCGCAGGCGTATGACATTGCACAGTATATGCAAACGGGCCGCAATCAGATCCATGTGGAATGTCAGAGCGAAATCACGTATGCGGATTATGACGAAGCGACTGGTGTTATTGAGGGGGTGCCTTACACGGTTTCGGATTATCAGGCATATAATACGAGCATGTCTGACGCTCCTGAGGATTGTGATTCCGCCCCCTATAGTTTCCAAGTTGCTACCGGCAAGTTTGATGCCGAGTTGTTGTGCAACGGCGTGCCTATGGTGGTGCGTGGTGACGAAAGTCGCGCGGATCCGAGGGCGGTATGGCACTGTCAGATCTGGACCGAGCTCTATGAGCTTCTAAATGCCGTTCCCCGACCGGATCAGGAAGGTCGTGCCGTACCCGAGAATGTGGACTACGGTGTTCCGCTGAATGCGGAGCGAGACAGTAACCCACAGTATCCTGACTTTGCTGATGATCAGTTAGATGCGGTCTACGAATATATCTGCGGCACAAATCCACGCGATCGTGATTCGAATAACAACGGTGTGGGTGACGGTGATGAAGATTTTGATTTGGATGGTCTCGTAAACCGAGAGGAGCAGCGGTTTGGTTCTGATCCATGGCTGCCCGACTCCGATGATGATGGACTTATTGATGGCAGTGATATTGGTAGTGCGGGGCACCCTGCACAATCGCTCAGTCCGCAGAACAATCTTTCAATCTGCCTGGGTGGTGCCCAGACCGACTTTTTGACGTTTCCCAAGGAGCAGCGATTCGCCTTAGATAAGTGGACACTGGAAGCGTGGTTTAAACCCGATTCTGATGAGGCCGATGGCGGCATCATTATCCAGCGTTCTGTATCCAGCAATGCCGTGAATTATGAAATTGGTCTTACGACGGCCAATATTCCCTATGTGCGGTATGTCTCCATTGGAGGGGCTGAAGTTCGAGCGGATAGCGCGGTGGTCGTTCCGGCTGATGGGGCGACGTGGACGCATGTTGCGGCGAGCTACTATGACCGGGATCTGGTTTTGTACGTGAATGGATCCAATGTCGCGTCGACGACGGGTGTTGCGTTTCCTGCTCTCTATGCCGGCGGGCCAATTGTGCAGCATGTGGGCCGCGGCTTTAAGGGGTGTATTGATGAGGCTCGCATATGGGACGAAGAACGTTCGGCTGCGGAAATTTTGGAGAAGCGTGACGTCGTGCTCACCGGGCTTGAGGAGACGCTTGTGGCGTACTACCGGTTTGATGATAATACCAGCTACACCAATTTGCCGCCTATTGTGGGGACGAGTGCGAACAATGGCACAAACGGGAGCAGTTCCAGTGTCGTTGCTTGGACATGGGGCCAGGTTGAGGATAACGTATTGCAGTATGCGTCTGACTGGCAGAACCAGTGGGAGCACGCTGCCAGCTTCAATGGTGATGTAACGTTTTCGACCAATCACATCATTATGGGCCCCGCTCAATTGCAGGTTTATATTGAGACGGACGATGCCGTGGATGCTGGGGCCATGTGGACTTACAATGGGGGGGCGACATGGAACGATTCAGGCGCCCTTGTGACCAGTTTGGATCCCGGCGATCACATAATCAACTTTGATGATGTAGAGGGGTGGCTTGCGCCGGATGCACTTGATGTCACGCTTATACGGGGTGAATCTACGGTTGTCACCGGCGTCTATATGCAGACCGCATCGCTTACCGTGATTATTGACAACACCACTGAGGTGAAGTCTTACGCCACATGGTCTAGTGATGGTGGAATCAATAACTATGGCTCTGGAATTCGTATAGATAGTCTACGTCCTGGCTCCCCCGGTTTCGATATCATTTTTGCTGACATTTCGGGAGATGTTCTCGGTTGGGATCGTCCCGCCTCCATACATGTGGATCTCCTTGAAGCTGAAGAGCGCACTGTTACGGCATCCTACACACCTGTGAGTGGAAGCCTGCAAATCACTTTTACGCCGGACGAGGCCCCCAGTGGAGCGCGTTGGTGTGTATCGGGGAATTCTAATTGGTTCGGATCTGGTGAGATTGTTACGAATCTGGCCTATGGCGAGCATGAGGTAGAGTACAATTCTATTGAGTGGTGGGAGGCACCCGATGATGAAACCCTCACTATCGAAGACTCAACACTGCACACTTTTGAACGTCTGTGGACAAAGCTTTCAGAGCCTTCTTCGATTACCACCATTCTGACTCCCAACATTGCCGTTTCGGCGGGTGCGCAGTGGCTCCTTGACGGCGACACATACAACAGTGGTGAGGCCGTCGTTGTGGATGCAGGATTGCATACTGTCAGTTTTACTGATTTATCAGGCTACCTGACGCCCTTGGATCTTAGCGTCAATGCGTCCAATAGCTCGGTTACCGTTACCGGGGCTTATTACCAAGTTCAAATTCTTGGTGTTTCTGGAGGCCCCGGTGTCGCTGGAGCGCTTCTGAATCCGCGTGGCGTAACTTTAGACGGTGATCGTCTCTACGTTTGTGACAGTGATCACCATCAGGTACAGGTTTACGATATTGCCACAGAAATTTGGCAGATACTTGGGGGAGAAGGAAACCAAGCCGGGCAATTTCGACAACCGTTTGGTCTTGCCACTGACGATAGTGGTAATCTTTGGGTTGCAGATACCGGAAACCATCGTATTCAAAGGCGCGATGCAGCCACGGGTGTGTGGTTGACGTGGGGGGCACAGGGAACCGGACTTGGCCAATTTAATGCGCCGTATGATGTTGTTGCAGATGCTCAGGGAAATGCATATGTTGCTGACTATCAAAATTCACGCGTTCAAAAGCGAAATTCCACCGGGGGGTGGAGTGTCCTGATTGCGGCGGGCAGCGAGGATGGTAAGGTTCGTTATCCTGGAGCGTTGCATCTTGGGACAGATGGAATGCTTTACGTGTCTGACTACGATCCCGCAATTGGGAGCGTACGCATCCAGAAATTCACGCGTGCGGGGGCGTACCTTGAAACCGTGGGTTCGTCATTGTCCACGGACGGTGGCTTAGGCCGTCCCTTTGGAACGACGCTGATGGCCGATGGATCGCTATTGGTTACCGATACCGATGATGATGTCATTTGGCAGCGTTCGGCTACGGAAGATTGGTCGTATCTTGTCAGTCAAGGGGCGTTGTTGAACCCTCACGATATCACCTCCGATTTGATGGGAAATGTCTACATTGCGGACACGGGAAATGCGCGTATTTTGCGGATGCCGGCCAGAGACAGTGATGATGATGGCATTCCGGATATATTTGAAACGCCATTGCCTGCGGGGGTTGACGTGCAGACCGTGTTGTTGCTTAGCAGCGCGCTAGAAAGTTATGGTTCCGCAGGGGGGACTGGCAGTTTTAATGCAATTGGGAATGTTTCTTGGACAGCAACCTCCGATGCGGCGTGGGTGGTCGTTGACAATGATGGTGTTTCTATGGCCGTGAGTGGTCCCGTGAATTACACCGTGTCAGCAAATTCACTTTTGGTTTCGCGGTGTGCTACGATTACGGTTGTCGGCGATGGTGTGACTCGTACGTATGTGGTTTCGCAACCTGTTGCCACATTGGGTAATGACTATGTTGGCGACAGGCGTAGTGAACTTACTGTATTTGATCAAGAAACGGGTCGCTGGTTTATCCGTGGTGTGGATGGTTCTATTCTAGGCTTTTCTCTGAATTGGGGTTGGCATGGTGTCCGTGCGGTTGCGGGGGACTATGATGGTGATGGTGTCGATGATATGGCCGTTTTTGATCCTGCTTCGGGGGTCTGGTATATTCGTAGTCCGGGAGGGAACATTATTCTGGCAAATGCAGGATGGGGCTGGGCTGGGGTTGAATCCTTGAGCGGGGATTACGATGGTGATGGCAAGGATGATCTCGCCGTTTTCGATCAGAATACCGGGCGGTGGTTTATTCGGTCAGTCAGTGGTTCTACCTTGGCATGGTCTATGTATTGGGGATGGCCGGGCGTGCAACCGATGGGGGCTGATTACGATGGCGATGGCACTTCGGATCTTGGCATATTTGACCGGGATTCGGGACGTTGGTTTATACGCACTCTGTCTGGCGATATTCTTGCATGGCATTTGAATTGGGGTTGGGCGGGATGTCGCGCGGTTCCTGGCGACTATAACGGGGATGGGTTGGCTGATCTGGCTGTCTTTGACGAATTGAGTGGGTCGTGGTATATCCGATCGCTTGGTGGAACGCAGCTAGCATGGAACCTTCAGTGGGGTTGGCCTGGTGTCACGCCTGTGAGTGGTGATTTCGATGGCGATGGCACATCTGACCTGGCTGTATTCGATACAGAAACCGGTCGCTGGTTTGCACGATCCCTCACCAATGGAATTCTGGTGTGGAACAGCTATTGGGGCTGGCGGGGTGTGCAGGCTGTTGGTCGATAAAGAAAGATGCGAGCCTTTCTGTATTCGGCAGTTCAACTGCGTGATATCAAAGACTAAGCGTAACCGACTAAGGTATGCGATTAAGTGTGGCTCTTCACGGAAGTGTGTAGTCAGCGATGCTTTTTAATCGACTTACACACATACATCACACTCAAAACTGGGCGACCTCAGGAAGGACCTCGGTCGATTAAGCGTATCCAAGTAAGTGATGCGTTTAAGTTAGCGCCGAAGAGTGCGTTTAAGTGTGTGCTTCCCGCTACTTCCAGTGGTAGGCGTGCATGCTGACTTGCCGAAGCATTGCTTTTGGCAGGTGGTTCCGATTGTGTGCCAGCACAGTTGCCGCGACTTTGACGGCGGTGTAGGCCGGGTAGTACAGCAACCAGAGCGGGGCGTGGCGGAACAGGTGCCGAATTTCTTCAGCAACGTACTGAGCCCCCATTTTTGCACTGTCACTTAGCTGTTGTTCAGGAAAAATTTCATCCAGCGCGCAGACGCTATCGAAATAGCGTTTAAAGGTTTGGTAAAGGGTGTAACGGTGTGAATGTACGACCACAGACTCTGGGGCGTAGACCATTGTAAATCCCGCGTGAATCAGATCGCGGGCGAGTAGCTGATCTTCGCTCATGATGAGCGTTTCGTCGAAGGGATTTTCAAGAAGAACGCTTCGCCGGATCGCGCAGCTCACATCTGAGAAAAGGATGCGCTCGTATGAAATGTCCCCATTGAGCGTTTCTAAATTCCGCACTTCGCCAATCTCGGGAAACCGTTTTTGAAGAAAAAAACGTTCCATGGGCGTTGCATCGGGATAGGGGATTTGCCGCGAGCATGCTGTTGCAACCGTTGGGTCTTCCAAGGGAATTGTGAGGGCTTGGAGCCAGAGGGGATCGCGAGGGAGTGCATCTTGCGTGAGGAAGATGACGATATCGCCAGTGGCTTTGACGGCGCCCATGTTTCGGCTGCCTCCGTGGGTGAAATGCTCGATCTCAATCATCCGGACTTCTGGATGTGCCGTTGCAATTTGCCGTGTTTGATCGGTTGATCCTGAATCCACGAGAATGATTTCTTGAGGAGGTGCTGGTCTTTGGTTTTTAAGGGCGTTAAGCAGACGTTCCAAATAGGGCTCTGCATTGAGTACGGGAATTACAATTGACACGCTGTTTCTGGATTGGGTCATGGTGTATTGTCTCTATGAGGGGTGCGAGCGTGTAGCCCCGCCCTTAACCGTGCCGTTATACGTTCTCGAACGCGTGAATCACGGATGCATTTTATCCAGACGTCGATTCTCCATTCACGGAGCTGAACAAGTGTGGACATGGCCTCTCGCCGTGCCCTGTGCGACCAGAGTGCCATTGCGATGCAGAGCTCGGTATTCAATTCTGCAGCCCGAATTGCTTGAGTTCGTGTCGAGCCCTTTTTTAAGCTGTTCGCTATAGCGGTGATGACGGTTTGGTATTGAATGCGAAGGTCGTTGGCATCATGTGTTCGCCCTATGGTCTGAGAGGCTGCGTGCAGACGAAAGGCTGTGATGGCTTCTGGAATCACGACCGTTGTTGTTTTCGCAATGAGCGCTCCCCAGAGTTTCCAGTCAGCCAGAAACCAGAGTGAATCATCCATGGTGTCAACGGTTTGCCAGAGATCCCTACGGAAAACAGGAGCGGGCAACGCAATGAAATTCTGGACCATCAGATGTGGCAGTACCTCATGCGAAGCTAGAGGGCGGTTTGTGGGGAGGGGAATGGACCAGGGCCCAACGGTTTTTCCATTTTTATCAACGAACAGAGATGGATTGAGATACATTCCCGCACCGGGATTTTGTTTCATGGCTTTTCGGAGTGCTGCGATGCGAGACGGTAGCCACAGGTCATCTTGATGCAGCATGCAGACATAGGTGCCCCTCGCTTCATTCAGAGCGCGATTTGTGTTCTTTACCCAGTTGCCGGTGTGTTCGTGTGCGAATATGCGTAATTGCAGTTGGGCCTCGTATCGCTTGAGAATCGTCAGAGTGCTATCGGTTGAACCATCGTCAATAGCAATGACTTCAATGGTGTCATCCCACTGTTCCGCAATACTTTCGAGGGCTTGCGTCAGAAACCGTTCGCCTTGGTAAGTGGGGATGACAACCGAGATCCATGGTGGCGCAGTCATTATCGGTGCTTCAGACCGAGTACGCTGATAAACAAACTTGAGAGCAGTGTTTGGAATCCAAGGGCCACCATGGTGGTGCCAGGAATTACCCAGCGCATGGTGACGCTATAATCGAGATGCCCGAACGCAACGACTCGCCATTGGTTGAATGCTGCCAGCAGCATGCAGGCTCCGAGAGCGAGGACGCAGAAAGAGACGAAAAGCGCGCGCTCCAAGGGGATAATGTGCACCAGTTTGGTGAGTCGTGGATCCTCGGGAAGGAGGTGTTCTCCGATTGCGAATAGTTTCGTCAGTGCTCCAAACAGAATGGACTGGTAACCTACAATGAGGAAGAGGCTACCAAAGAGGAGCGTGTGTGCGTCAAAGGTGATATCGTTAATGGTAATGCCTGGTAGCGCGAGAGCCCAACTGATCACGCCGCAGAGACTCATGACGAGGCCGGGAAGCAGGAATAGCCATTTGGGGCTATAGAGCATGAAGAACCGAAGCGTACGCCATCCATCCGAAAAGGTGCGTAGGTGGGGTTCGTGGGATTCTCGGCCATCGGGGTGAAGCGTGATGGGAACTTCGGCGATGCGAAC